>SVLB01000038.1 GCA_015068135.1 Oscillospiraceae bacterium
GCGGCGAAAGCGGCAGCGTCCTGGATAGCCATCTCGGACAGGCTCTTGCGGTTCATCTCGATACCGGCCTTCTTGATGCCGTTCATGAACTTGGAATAATTCAGGCCGTAGGGAGCAACAGCAGCGCCCTAAACGGAGCGATCCGTGGGCCGGTTTTGTGGTGAATCAGATATATTCATGCTTCAGAGCATACTTACGGAGCATGACCACCTTCACATAAGTGCAGGTGAAGGAGTCATCTTCTTCTAGTTCTCCGTTGCGGTATTTTTTCTTTTGCGTGATATTTCCCGCTTCATCATAGGAGTATTCGTAGGTGTACTCAGGTCGTCTGTCCTCGTGACCATCGTTGTAGTAGATCTCCAATTCGCTGGTCAAATCACCTTGCTGGTTATAGGTGCACTTTTGGTGATAGGTCAGCTGGCCATTGGAATACACCTTTTCTTCCAACTGATTGTCGCCCTCATAAACACAAGTCATCAGAAGATCAGGCTCACGGCCTTCTTCATAGGCTTCGCCTTCCAAAATATGAACTTCGGAGCGGATGACATGGCTCTGGTCATCATAGGTTTCGATCTGCAATTCCGTCAGGATGCGCTCTGTGAGGGAGTTTCTGTAGGTCTTTTTTGTTACAGTATTTGCTTTCTCATCGTAGCTGTAGGTAATGTATTCTTCTTCGTTGCCTTCATTATAGTAAGTTTCTTCGATCAAATTGCCCTTATGATCGTAAACATAGGTGTAGCGGTAATCTTCTTCGCCATCATCATAGTGGACAAACTCAGTTTGGTTGCCCTTTTCATCATAGGCACAGGTGTAGCGGACGGTTTCTACATCGTTTTTGTAACGGACAGACTCTATTTCGTTGCCCTTTTCATCATAGGCATAGGTGGTGCGGTAAATGACACCGCCATCTCCGTCATGGCTCATCTCCAATAATTTGCCCTTTTCATCATAGGTATAGGTGACGCGGGAAACTGCTACACCGTCTTTGTGACCGATCGTTTCTAATAAGTTGGCATTTTCATCATAGGTATAGGTATAGCGGTAATCTTCTTCGCCATCTTCGCAGACGATATACCCAATTTTGTTACCGTCTTCATCGTAGGTATAGTGGTAGGATTCACCGCTTGCGTAGGCCTTCTCTGCGGGCAGGTACACGGTGACATATTCGCTTTCTTCCCCCTTGGTGGTGGTCGGGACGGGGGTGCTCTCTTCAGGGCGGCTGTTCTTAGAGCCGCTGTCCAAGCCGGAATCATCGCCGCAGGCGCACAGACTCAGCAGACAGACAAGTGCCAGCAATAATGCGATCCATCGTTTCATAAAAACTGTCCTCTCTTCTGACGGAAAATACGGATAAAATCGGAATATCCAAGACCAGTATATCACAAGAGCCACCAAAAAGCAAGTGATTGCCCCTGTCTGCGTAGCTAAATTGTTGTTTACGCCGTAGGGGCCCAATGGTGGCCCCTCAATTACCCCAAAAAAAGGCAATAAATCCAATTACGACTGCCGCGCTCAGCAGAATAATGCCAAGAACTGTGTAACCATTTGCTAATGCAAGAAAACCAAAAACTGCAAGGGGAAGAGGAAGCCTGATGAGCAGCCAGCTAAAGACCAAAATTAACAAAAGAATTGCTATAGCGAGCGCTAATAAACCTAAGAATATCCAAAGACCGAATTCTCCGAGCCAATTCAGAACATCTTGGAATGTGTAACCGTTGGATTTTAAAGCCGAAATACCCCACACAATCAAACCAATTACGATCACGATCGCCAGAATCTTTGCAATTACTTCCACAAAGCCGGTACTTTTCATTGTTTGTTGAATTTCCCTTCTTAAACGGTATTCCGTAAAGTCTTTGTTTGATGTTACAGACTGCTACCTGTTACATAAAACACAGCCCATAGATTTCCACTAAACCCTGGGCGCTGCCGCAATTCATTTCTGACGGGTGATTATTGAGCGCTTACGATTTATCCGGACAAAGGTTACCGTTTTCATACAAATACCGAAAAAGGTGCTGTTTTGCAAAACGCAAAACAGCACCTTAATCACATATTACATATTAAAGAGCAGCCTTGGCCTTCTCCACCAGAGCGGCGAAAGCGGCAGCGTCCTGGATAGCCATCTCGGACAGGCTCTTGCGGTTCATCTCGATACCGGCCTTCTTGATGCCGTTCATGAACTTGGAATAATTCAGGCCGTAGGGAGCAACAGCAGCGCTGATACGGGTGATCCACAGTCTGCGGTAATCACGCTTCTTCAGCTTGCGGCCAACGTAAGCATAGTTGCCGGACTTCATGACCTGCTGCTTGGCCATCTTAAAGTGCTTGGACTTAGAACCCCAGTAGCCCTTGGCCAGCTTCAGGGTAGCATTTCTTCTCTTGCGCGTCATCATTGCGCCTTTGACTCTTGCCATTTCTCAATATCCTCCTAAATTATTTGTAAGGGATCATCTTCTTGACCGTTGCCACGTTGGTAGCATCAGCATAAGCAGTGGTACGAAGACGACGGGTACGCTTGGTGTCCTTCTTAGTGAGGATGTGGCTCTTGTAAGCGCGGGCTCTCTTTACCTTACCGGACTTGGTCAGGTTGAATCTCTTCTTTGCACCGCTATGGGTTTTCAGCTTGGGCATAGTTAGGATCTCCTTTTCTTTGGTTTTCGGTTATAGAAAAACAATATTACTTGCTGTTCTTGGGGGTCAGGAACATGGCCATGAACCGGCCTTCCAGCTTGGGATTCTTCTCCATGGTGGCGACCTCGGCACAGGCCTCGTTAAAGTCCATCAGCAGCTTCTCACCCAGGTTGGTGTGGGCCATCTCACGGCCACGGAAGCGGACGCTGACCTTAACACGGTTGCCTTCCTTCAAAAACTTCTGTGCGTTTTTGACCTTGGTATTGAAGTCGTTGGTGTCGATGCTGGGGCTCATGCGGATCTCCTTGATCTCCACCACCTTCTGATTCTTCTTGGCTTCCTTCTCCCGCTTCTTCTGATCGAAGCAGAACTTGGAATAGTCCATGATCTTGCAGACAGGGGGGACGGCATTGGGAGAGATCTTCACAAGATCCAGGCCCTGCTCATCGGCCATCTGATTGGCCTGGGCGGCGGACACGATACCCAGCTGGGCACCGTCGGCACCGATCAAACGGATCTCTTTGTCACGAATCTCGTCGTTGAGCTGATGATCTAACTTGGCTATGGTAAGCACCTCCAAAAAACGAAAAAAACAGCGGATGGCATTCCATCCGCATACTCACGCAAGTTCCCCTCGGGAAACCGGGAATATTGACCTTTTTGCACAGCTGGCGTAAGGTGAGGCGGACTGATGCCTTCTTTATTGCCCGAGTATCTTACCACATCCAAAGAAGAATGTCAAGCACTTTTTTAGAAACAATAAATGGTAAATTTAGTTGCGAGTTACGAGTTACGAATTACAAGTTACAAGTTGCCGGCATTTATCATTCATCATTTATAATTTATAATTTGTAACTCGTAACTAGTAACTAGTAACTTATCCCAGTGCTGCGGTGAGAAGAATGGGTCTGCACGCCTCATAGATCTCCGCAAACTGGGAGATGGGCAAAGGATTCTCTCCGATGCCGGCTTCAATGGTATAGCCCGGACGGCGAAACTCCTGAATAAACCAGTCCTTATAGCCTGCAAAGGAGGACACATAGGGGGTATCGGCCAGGCGGTAGCCGCTGGCGGCTGCCATGCGCTCTCCCAGCTCCCGGGCACCGGGGATCTCATACTCTCCGAATTGCCAGTAGATCTCCTGACCCTGGGTGTGCAGTGCCACCACAAGGGCGGGATCCACCGCATAGGTGTAGCCGGAGAGGGCCTGGGTCTCCAATTGATTCAGAGGGGTCCTGCCCACGTAGTCCCGGGGGGCAGGGGAGGTAAAGCCCTGGCTTTCTTTGATGGCTTTGGCCTCCTCCCAACCGGCAGGGTAGTTCAGATTCAGGTCTGTTCCCAGCAGATTGGCCTTCCAGCCGCTGGGGAAGGGGATGGTGGGATAATCCCGGCTGATGCGCCGGGCCAGGTCGAACTGGATATTCCCCGGACGGATGGCACCCACCACCAGGTCCACTCCGTCGGGGTCCACCATGGGGACAGTATAGACGGTCACTGCCTGCAAAAGCATTTGGGCATCCACCCCCAAAAGGGAGCCTTCCCGGCTGACGGCATCGGCAAGCTCCCGGACAAATTCCAGAAGGACCAGGCTGGTGATCCACTCATTGGCGTGATGACTGGCGGAAAACAGCACCTTCCGGGGTCCTTCTCCGATCACCAGGGTGCGGATGGGCCGCTGAAAGGCCGTGGCGCTGAGCAGCTCTGTGCGGCAGAAGGGGTAAGTACGTACTAAGTTTAAGATGGCTTCGCTGCAGCCTGCGGCAGTGATGGGCCGGGTGGTATCGAGTATGGCCATAATATCGCCTCCTCGGCTATTCTATGCGGAAGATTGGGAACAGGTGCAGAAAAAATGATAAATGATAAATGATAAATGATAAATGCTCACCCAGACTTCGCGATCTGCATGTGTAAACACATCGCGAAAAACGAAAAACACGCGACAAAGGCTTCTCCCTCGGGAGAAGCTGGCAAGAATCGGCTCTTCGGAACCGATTCTTGACTGATGTGGGGTGTTGAGGGCGGTATCGCTCCAGTAGGACCGCTCAGAAACGGTTAGACCCCACATCCGTCAGTCCTTCGGACTGCCACCTTCTCCCCAGGGAGAAGGCTTTGCCGCTTCGCGGAGCGGGCCGATGTGCCTCAATCGGCCCCTACAGTGCGTTCGTTCGCAAGGTCATTTGTTGCCGTGGCGATCCGTCATCACTTTGCACTTCGCACTTTGCACTTTGCACTCCCCGTAAGGAACGGCCTGTGTGCCGTTCCTTACGGGGAGAGAAAATCGCTACGGAATGCAAGGGCTGTGAGAAAAAACGCAATACAAAAAATTCGCAAATTGGGGTAAAATGGAGAAAAATCAACAAGGAGACGATGCTTTATGGTGAATCAGCCTTGCTTTTTTGGGCAGACCGACTGTCAGACCATTCAAAATGCCATTGACGGGGCGGCTGCCCGGGGTGTACGCACCCTGACCATCCCCCGGTACAATGCCCGCACCGATTCTATGCAGTGGCGGATCTGTCAGGCTATCCGGATCCCCTCGGATTTCACCCTGATTTTGGATAACTGCTACATGGTCATGGAGACCGGCGTGTATGACCACATGTTTACGAACCTTCGGGCAGGGACACCCGTTGCCAACACCCTGGAGGGGGAGGATCATGACATTACCATCCTGGGCAAGGGCAATGTGTGTCTGGACGGCGGCGAGCACAACCATCTTCTGGAGAAGACCTCCGGCAAATACGGCTTCCCCCGGGTGTGGAAGAATACCATGTTCTTCTGGCATAATGTGCGCGGGCTCCGGGTGGAGGGCCTACATATTGAAAACCAGCGGTGGTGGGCCATTACCCATGTATTCTGCCGGGATGTGACCATCAAAAACATCAATTTCGATGCCATTCCCCATGTACCCAATATGGACGGAATCGACCTGCGGGTGGGCTGTAACCACTTCGATATTCAGAACATCACCGGTCGCACCGGTGACGATGTGATCGCCATGACCGCCCTGTGCGCCAATGAATACCACTGGTGGAAGGTGGAGGGGAAGGACTCCCACATCCATGATGTGAAGATCCGCAATGTCCAGGGTGACCCGTTTATCCATTTGGTGATCCGGTTCTTGAACCACGACGGCAACGAGATCTACAATGTGGATGTGGACACGGTGATGGATGCCTCGGATTTTACCACCAAAAAGCGCCCCCATGCCACGGTGGACTTGGGCTGTGTACTCTATTCCAAGGTGTGTAAATCCCAGCTCGGGCAGACCCGGGACATCCGGGTGCGGAATGTGACCTCCCGGGGCGAGACGGCTATCCGGCTGAATAATCAGCTGTGCGATGCGGAATTTACCAATATCAAGACCTTCGGGGACAATATCGATGCCATCGGCACCCAGGGGAAGGGCTGCGAGGTGAAAAACGTCCGGTTCCGGGATGTGTACTACGGCTCTGCCCAGCAGGAGATCTTTGTTTCCACAGCCCTGAGCCCGGACAAATACCACGGCGCAGTGCTGGATATGACCAATATTACGGGAGAACTGGAAGTGGAGGGACTCTATGCCCATCAGGTGCGCCATCTGATCAAGGGCAACGCCCCCATTACCGTGAAGGCCACCAAGGTCCACGCGGAAGGGTGCTGGCAGGCGGCTCAGCTGTCCGGCGGCGCCCGGATGCTCGCAGACGGGGAGGAACTGAAATGAAGGAACTGAAATTACGGGGCTATGTGACAGCCGAAGACTGCGGCGGCGATCTGCAGAAGGCTGTGGACCTGGCAGCGAAGCTGGGGCTGAACAAAGTGGTGGTGGACCGGGACTGCAAGGCGGCTTCTCCGGTGGTACTGCCCTCGGGAATGTACCTGGTGGTGGAAAACGGGGTGCTGACCGCCGACCTGATGACGGCGCAGCAGGAAAACTATTCTCTGCGCACCCGATATATCACCCTAGAGGGTGTCAACGGCACCGTGGCGGGCAATATCCATCTGTTTAACACCCATCATGTGAACGTTTCCGGGCTGAAGCTTCAGGGAAGCCTGACCTTTGAATACTGCCTGTGGGGTCGGGTGGAGGCGATCACAGGCGGCTGTGTCCAGGTGGGCAGAGGCTGCGGCAATTTTATTGTGCAGAATGTGGAAAGTGACCAGCCTGCCCGGATCTCCGGGGCCGTCAGCTGCGGCAGGTGTGTTCCCGGCAGCAAGCCCGATGTGAACAATATTATTTTCTGCGACAGCCGGTTTGCAGGGGACGGCGTATATCTGGACGGGGTGGAGGATTGCGGCCTTTTGAACATCCAGGTGGATCATGTGACCGCCGGAGGCACGCCCGTGACTGTGGGAAGCGGCAAGGAACTGCCGGAACACGCCTTTATGAATCTGACCTTTACGGACCTTTCCGGCCCCGTGGTGTACCAAAATGCTGTGCGGCATGTGTACGAAAAAGAATGAATTGTTAATTATAAATTATGAATTATAAATTTGCCGGGAGAAGATAGTTAAAAGTTACGAGTTACCAGTTACGAGTTACCAGTTTTTCGTGTTCTGTACTATGAACGAAAAGCTACCACCGTGTTGTCATCCCGAGCGTAGTCGAGGGATGACAGCGTGGTTGATAATTCGTAACTTGTAACTCGTAACTCGTAACTTGTAACTGGTAACTCGTAACTCGTAACAAAATAAAATGGCCTATAAAATGAAAAAACTCCTTCCGGAAATGTCGGAAGGAGATATTTTCAGAGAGATTCTCAGGCCAGCTTGTTCAGCTGCAGAGTCATGCTGCTCTTCTTGCGGGCAGCGGTGTTCTTGTGCAGAATACCACCTGCCACAGCCTTGTCGACCTTAACGACGGCGGCCTTGTAGGCAGCCTCAGCAGCAGCGCGGTCACCCTCAGCCAGGGCAGCCTCGTACTTCTTCACAGCGGTCTTCAGAGCGGACTTCTCGGCCTTGTTCTTCTCGTAAGCGATCTTGGAAGAAATGACATCCTTCTTAGAGGACTTGATATTGGGCATGGTTACACCTCCTATTCCTGCGTACTATCTCATGCGTTTATCCATTATAGCGAATGGATTCCATAAAATCAATACCTTTTTTGAAAAAATTTCAAGAATCTTGTTTAGCTTTGGGCATTGAGCCGGTTTTGCAGCTGCGCAAGGCAGATCTCATAGGCCTTGCACAGATTGGACTGGGGCTCCGGGGCAAATTCCTCCCCGGTCAGCCGGGTGCAAAGGTCATAGAGCAGATGGGGATTCTTGGCAAGGATGGGGCCGATCAGCTGGGTGGCGGTGAGATTGCGGTGGGTCATGCCCTCGGAAGGGGAGGCTTTGTCATTTCCCAGCTTGGGATTCAGCTGCAGCTCCAGCCAGGGATTTTCCATGCCGGTGTAGGCGTTGGCGGTGTTGATAAAGCCCACATAGGTGTTGCCCGCTTTGTCCTTTGCCAGGACATCTCCCAAATACCGGCCGGTCAGGTTCAGCTTCGTGGTATAGGGGAACAGGCCCAGTGCCGGGAGGGTCTGCTTGGCTTCGATGGCTGCGCCTAAAATGGCGGGAGCATTGCCGGTGACCAGCCAGTGGGTGCCCTTTTCGATAGATTCCCGGATAGCCTCCTTATGGGGCATCAGCCGACGGACAGCCTCCAAAAGGTTGTCCTCTGTGCCGGAGCCCATGTAGACAAGATCTGCCTGGGAAAGATCCGGCTCGCCCATTTCGTAGGGGTGGATAGTTACCGTATAGCCCCGGCCCTCCAGGGTCAGCTTCAAAACCGCCAGGTTGCCGTACTCGCCGTAAAGGCTCAAAAGCTTGGGAAACAGATGGATGATATTCAGTGTTTTCATGGGTTCACCTCATTTCGCAGTGGGGGAGTGGACCTGCACCTGACTAAACAGCTTTTCCTTATCGGAGAAGCAGGTCACGGCATAGACCCGGTGTTCCCCGTTTCGGATCAGCTCGCCCATCTTATTCAGGTCGGGCTCTACGATGATCCGCTCCGGGTCGATATCTGTGACCTGGAAGCGCAGACCCAGGTCGTAGGCGAATTTGCCGCTGAGGATGATTTTCTGCGCGTTGGCGTTTTTCAGCATCTCAAAGGAGATATCCCAGATCCAGCTGATATCGCCGGTATAGTACTTCCGGCTGATGGCATCGACGATGATCACCAGCTGGGAGGGGTCCTTCTGTGCGGTAAAATACGCAAGGCTCTGATTGTAAGAGGTGGAGTTTTCGTGCTTGGAGCAGATGAGGAAGCCCTCGTTTTTGCCGGCGGTGAAGCGGACATTCCGTCCGTTCTGCATCACAAAGCGGCCCAGTACCTGACCGGTGCGGTCGGCATCCAGACCCAAAAGGTCTGTGACCGCATAGGCGGCGCAGAGATTATATACATAGTACTTGCTGGAAAACTCCAGGTGGATGGGCGTACCGTTGACGGTAATGCGGTTTTGGTCCAGGTCCATGGAGTCCACCCGGTAGGTGCATTCCGGGCGGCTGTAGCCGCAGCCGGTGCAATGATAGCTGCCCAGGTGGGCATAATGGAAATAGTCATATTCCATGGGGGCTTTGCAGTTGGGGCAGTAGTGGCAGTCGTTATACACCGCATCGGTGGTCTTGGAGGACATGGGATTCTCCTCCATGCCGAAATAGACCACATTGTCCCGTCCGGTGCCAAAATTGCGGACGATGGGATCGTCGGCATTGACAACCAGGGTGGCGTTGGGGACCAGGTCTACTGCATCTTTGATGATATTGTAGATGTGGTAGGGGTGGGCATTGCGGGTCATCTGATCCCGGTAGAGATTGGTGATGACGAACATGGTGGGCTTAATATGCCGGAAGGTGTGACGGGCGTAACGCTCGTCACTTTCCATTAAGATCACATCCCCCTTGACCCGACCGCCCAGGGTGGCATTTTTCAGAAGCAGGGTGGTGACGCCCTCGATCTGATTGCTGCCCTCTTTGTTGGTGACCACCCGCTTGCCTGCGTCGGTAAGGACCTTGGCGATCATCTCCGCCGTGGAGGTCTTGCCGTTGGAGCCGGTGACGGCGATCACACAGTCGGGAAGCCGAAGCTTTTTCAGGATATTCGGCTGCAGCTTCAGGGCGATGGCACCGGGAAGGCTGGTGCCTTTGCCAATAAGCTTGCCCACAAAGCATAAAAGCTTGCAGATCAAAATGGTAACAAATTTCATATTTTTTCCTCACGATCGTAAGTTGTTGATAAAGGGGCTGCAGGGGACAAAACGCGGTGCCATTGCCGTGAAAATACACATAGCGAAAATATGCGACAAAGGCTTCTCCCTGGGGAAAAGCCTTCCCCCTCGGGGGAAGGGGGACCGCGAAGCGGTGGATGAGGGGTCTGAAGGTTACTGAGCAGTTCTTTTGGAGTGATTCCGCCCATAACACCCCACATCCGTCACGGCTAACGCCGTGCCACCTTCTCCCCAGGGAGAAGGCTTTGGGGCGCTACCGCCCGTGACACCCCACATCCGTCAGTCCTTCGGACTGCCACCTTCTCCCGAGGGAGAAGGCTTGCGCTCCGAAATGTTCCTGTAAGAAACTATTATACATTCTTTCTCCGCGGAAGTAAACGGGGAAACGAAAAAATCATGGGATTTTCTGTGATTGGGGCTTTTGCTTTGGAAGATTTTGTGATATCATATTAGGGTATGACGAAAGAAGGTGAAGCCATGGGCAGATGCGTGATCTTTTGTGCCGGACAGATGGACCGGTTGCTCGAGCCGCCGGAGCCGGAGGACTATATCATTGCCGCAGACGGCGGCCTTGCCCATGTGCAGGGGCTGGGTCTGACACCCCATTGTATTTTGGGGGATTTTGACTCTTTGGGCTATGTGCCGGAGGAGTCCCAGGTCTACCCGGTGGAAAAGGACGATACCGATGCCATGCTGGCGGCACGCCGGGGCCTGGCGCTGGGGTATCGAAGCTTTTTGTTTTACGGCGGCATGGACGGCCCAAGGCTTGACCACACCCTTGCCAATTTTCAGACCTTACAGTATGTATCCGACCGGGGGGCGACCGGCTATCTGATCGGGCAGCGGTATATTGCCACGGTGGTCCAAAACGAGAGGATCTGCTTTGCAGCAACCGCAAAGGGCATCCTTTCCGTGTTCTGCCTGGGGGCCGATGCCCGGGGCGTGACCCTGAAGGGGCTGCAATACCCCTTGGAAAAGGGGACCTTGACCGCAGGCTTTCCCCTGGGCGTGAGCAATCATTTCATAGGAGAGCCTGCCACCGTTGCCGTGGAAACCGGCAGCTTGTTGGTGCTCTATGACAGACAAAACGGCTTTCCCACAGAAAGAGAGCAGGAGGCGCGGATATGCAGACCATAGAAATCCCCCGCAGAGAGGTTGCCATTTTGGAGGCAGATCCCAACCAGGGTCTGACCTCCCAGCAGGCCCAGGAGCGGCTGGACTGCGGCTGGGGCAACCGGGTAAAGACTGACTCCGGCAAAACGGAAAAGGAAATCATTCTGCAAAACAGTCTGACCTTTTTTAATATGGTGTTTGTGGTGCTGGCGGTGCTGATGCTGTTGGTTGGCTCCTCGGTTCTGAACCTGACCTTTATGGTGGTGGTGCTGGTGAATACCGCCATCGGCTGTATTCAGGAGATCCGCGCCAAACGGGCTGTGGATAAGCTGACCCTGGTGGCCGCCCAAAAGCTGCGGACCGTCCGGGACGGCAAGGTGATCCAGGTCCGGTCCGATCTGCTGGTCCGGGACGATATCGTGGAGTACCATGCCGGCGATCAGATCTGCGCCGACGGCATTGTGTGTATGGGCGAAATCCAGGTCAATGAGTCGCTGATCACAGGCGAAGCCGATGCCATTATCAAAAAGGACGGAGATGTCCTCAAATCCGGCAGCTTTGTGGTGGCGGGAACCGGTCGGGCAAGGCTCACCCAGGTGGGCAACGACTCCTTTGCCGCCAAGCTTTCCATGGAGGCAAAAGCAGACCCCAAGGCCACCAAATCCGAAATGATGCGGTCTTTGGACAAGCTGATCAAATTCATCGGCTTTGCCCTGATCCCCGTGGGACTGCTGCTCTTTTGGAATCAGATGGTGGGCTCGGAAAGCGGCCTGCGGGCCAGCGTGGAGGGCACGGTTGCCGCGCTGGTGGGCATGATCCCCGAGGGCCTGTACTTACTTACCAGCGTTGCCATGGCGGTGTCTGCCATCAAGCTGACCCGTAAACGGGTGCTGGTGCAGGATATGAACTGCATCGAGACCCTGGCGCGGGTGGATGTTCTGTGCGTGGATAAAACCGGCACCATTACGGAGCCGGTGATGGAAGTGGAGAATGTGATCCCCCTGGGGAGCAGCTCTCCTGAGTACTTAGAGCAGGTGCTTTCTGCCCTTTACGGCACAAGAGAACCGGACAACGATACCGCCAGGGCCATTTCCGAGCTGTTTCCCGGACCTTCTCAGTGGGAATGCACCCGCTACATCCCCTTTACCTCCCAAACCAAATGGAGCGGCGGTGTATTTGAAGGCCAGGGGGCATTTCTGGTGGGTGCGCCGGAGTTTATTTTGGGCGACGGCTATGGGGCCCTGCAGGAGCAGATCGAGCCCTGGTCCTCCACCGGTCATCGGGTGCTTTTGGTAGCCAAATACCATGCACAGCCCCAGCCGGGGGCATTGGATGCGGCCCTGATCGAGCCCATGGCCCTCATTGCCCTGACCAACCGCATCCGTCCGGAGGCACCGGAGACCTTCCGCTACTTTGCCCAGCAGGGCGTGACCATCAAGGTCATTTCCGGTGACAATCCGGCTACCGTTTCCGCAGTTGCCCTCCGGGCCGGCATCCAGGGTGCGGAGCATTACATCGATACGGGAAGCCTGCACAGCCCTGAGGACTTTTTGGAGGCTGTGGACCAATACACGGTCTTTGGCCGCGTGACTCCCGATCAGAAAAAGAAGCTGATCAAGGCCCTGAAGCAGCAGGGACATACCGTCGCCATGACCGGTGACGGCGTCAATGATGTGCTGGCCATGAAGGAATCCGACTGCGGTATCGCCATGGCAAGCGGCGCCCAGGCCGCCAGTCAGGTGGCAAGGCTGGTGCTTCTGGATTCGGACTTTTCCGCCATGCCCCATATTGTGGGGGAGGGTCGCCGGGTCATCAATAATATCCAGCGTGCCGCGGCACTGTTTTTGGTGAAGAACATCTTCTCTTTGGGGCTTGCCCTTTTGACCCTGGTCACCAGTCTGCGATTCCCCCTGGAATCCTTCCATTTCAGCATTATGTCCTCTCTGACCATCGGTCTTCCCGGCTTTTTCCTGGCTATGGAGCCGAATTATGAACGGGTCACCGGCAAATTCCTGCCAAAATCCCTGCGAAAAGCCTTCCCGGGGGGCCTTACCAATATTTTGGTGGTCCTTACCGCCCAGGCCTTTATGGCGGTCTTCCAACTGCCTGCGGTGGACGGACAGAGTATCTCCACCGCCATTTTGTGCATGGTGGGCGTGATCGTTCTCATCCGGGTGTGCCAGCCCTTTACCAAAATGCGCAAGGCCGTGTGTATCGGCTCGGCGGTGCTGGTGGTGGGTGCGTTTTTGGTCCTGCCCCCGGTGACGGGCTATTTGCAGATCACGAAAAAGGCCTCCTGGCTGATCCTTTTGGCGACCCTTGTAATGGTCCCCACAGTGAGCTATGCCATGGAGTATCTGTTCCAAAAAGGCGACGAGCTGAAGGAAAAGCTGAAAAACCGCAAAAAGAACAAGGACAATTGACAATTGACAATTGTCAATTGTCAATTGAGTGGGGGCTTGCAATTTTCGGTTCTTTATAGTAAAATAATTCCAATATTCCATAGGAGGGAAAAAATATGAATGTTTTGGTTACCGGCGGTGCCGGATATATCGGTTCTCACACCTGCCTGGAGCTGCTGGAAAGCGGCTACGGCGTTGTGGTCATTGACAATCTTTGCAACTCCAACCCCAAGTCCCTGGACCGGGTCATGGAGCTTACCGGAAAGACCCTCAAATTCTACGAGGGCGACGTCCGGGACGAGGCGCTTCTGCGGAAGATCTTCCAGGAAAACGAGATCGGCTGTGTGATCCATTTTGCAGGCCTCAAGGCTGTGGGCGAAAGCGTTTCCCAGCCCTGGAGATACTACGACAATAACCTCAATTCCACCCTGGTGCTTACCAAGGTCATGAAGGAAGTGGGGATGCAGAATATCATCTTCTCCTCCTCTGCCACGGTCTACACCGCTGACAATGAGATGCCCCTGCGGGAGACCAGCCGCACCGGCGGCTGTACCAACCCCTACGGCTGGACCAAGTACATGACCGAGCAGATCCTGAGCGGTCTTGCCACCGCAGAGCCTGAATGGAGCATCGTCCTGCTTCGCTACTTTAACCCCATCGGCGCCCATGAAAGCGGCCGCATCGGTGAGGATCCCAGAGGCATTCCCAATAACCTGATGCCCTATATCACCCAGGTGGCTGTGGGCCGCCGGGAGATGCTCAGCGTATACGGCAACGACTACGATACCCACGACGGCACCGGTGTCCGGGACTATATCCATGTGGTAGACCTGGCAAAGGGCCATGTGGCGGCGGTGAAGTTTGCCATGGAGCATACGGGCTGTGAGGTGTTCAACCTGGGCACCGGCACCGGCTACAGCGTTTTGGATATGGTCAATACCTTCCGGGATGTAAACCAGGTGGCGCTGCCCTACAAGATCGTGGAGCGCCGCCCCGGCGATATTGCTACCTGCTATGCAGACCCTGCCAAGAGCCGTGAGGTTTTGGGCTGGACCGCTACCAAGACCCTGGCGGATATGTGCCGGGATTCCTGGAACTGGCAGAGCAACAACCCCATGGGCTACGGGGAATAAACCAGTGTAAAAAGCAAAGTGCAAAATGCAAGACAGATATTGGAGATATTGAGATACTGGGATATTGAAGATATGACCGTAGCGGGAGGCGAAACGCCTCCCCTACGGATCCTCCCGCACCTGTAGGGAACGCTGCCCTCAGCGTTCCGAAACAAAATCGGGGCTCGATGCACCGATTTTGTTAATGGCACACGGCCGCTTCGCGGAGCGGGCCGGTGTGGGCACCGGCCCCTACACTGCCGCTTCGCGGACGGAACGCTGAGGGCAGCGTTCCCTACAGTGCGTTCGTTCGCAAGGCCATTTGTTGCCGTGGCGATCCGTCATCACTTTGCACTTTGCACTTTGCATTTTGCATTCTGCATTCTGCATTCTGAACTCCCACCGTGGGATTTTCCCGGGACCAGGTGGGACTATGTGGGTATTGATTTTTCCGAAAATATGTGCTATAATATAACCATGCAATCAGGCCTAACAGATGCCACCGGTGTGGACCCGTGTCCATGTCGGTGATTTTTTATGCAAATTTTAAGGAGGTAACGCATGGGAAGACCTGGAATTATGGTGTATTTTGATATTATAGAGCCGTTAGCGGTGCTGTCCAATGAGGATCGGGGTGTGCTGTTTACAGCGATGCTTGACTATGGAAAGACCGGCAAAATCCCGGCCTTTGAAGGGATGCTGGCCTTGGCCTGGGGCTTTGTCAAGCCCAGGATCGATAAGGATGCGCAGAGCTATGCCGATTCCGTCCGTCAGCGCAAGTATGCCGCCTTCTGCAAAAAACGCCGCAAGGAGAAGCGGCCTAAGCTTTCCATAGAGGAATGGGAGCAGATGGAAGAAGCGGTGGAAGAATTGGAGGAGGAATGGGAGGAGGAACGGGCCGTTGCGCCCGTTACCTCCCGTAATCCATCTGCAGCTACAACGTCACCTACAAAAACAGAAACAAATACAACAATATCTACAGCTGCAGCCGCAGCAACAAATACACCTCCTTCCGCGGATCCCCCGGAGGGGGACGATGCGGAGGAGGTGGATACGACGGCGACGACGGCGGAATATAAAAAGCTGAAATATTGGGGAGGTAAGCTGGGGAAGAAGGCGCTGATCCTGTCAGAGGAGCAGTTTGACTACCTTTTGGATACCTTGGGCCTTGAGATGTTTGACTATTACTTAGATAAGCTGTCCTCGTTTATTGTGGAAAAGGACGCGAAGGTGAAGGACCACTTTGGGACCATCCTGCGCTGGTGGAAAGAGGACAGCCGATGCGTGACAGTTGAAAATTGACAATGGACAATTGGCAATTGTGAACAGGCTACAAAACATGATTGATAACTTGTAACTAGTAACTCGTAACTTGTAACTCGCAACGGGTTACTTTCGGGTATTTGCGCTGTTTTTGCGGAACTGGGAGGGGGTCATGCCGTAATTGGCACGGAAGATCCGGTTGAAATAGGTCACGTTATTAAAGCCTGACCGGGCGGCGATATCCAGAATGCTGTCCCGGGAGTGGGTGAGCAGGGTCTTGGCATGGTAAAGCCTGCGCTGGTTCAGGTAATCGTGGAAGGAGATGCCCAGCTGCTTTTTGAACAGGGAGCCCAGATACTTTTCGTTGTAATGGTACAGCTGTGCAAGGCCTGACAGGGTGATATCGTGGTAAAAATAGCAGTCCAGGTAGCTGCGTACCGCGGCGATGGTGGGGTTGATGGGCTTTTCCTTGGTGGGCTCGTCCATGGCGTTGAGGAGCATACAGATGTAGCTTGCAAGCACCTGGGCGATCTTCTGACATACCGCGTCCGGTGTATCCGGCTCCATGGTGTCGATAATGGGATCCTGGGGGGAGAGCTTGCTTTTGCGCAGAAAAAGCTCCCGGTCCCGGAGGATATTGCCCACAAAGATGATGCACAGCAGGCTGTTGTCCTTATAGACCGGATGGCAGTATTCATAGGCACCGTTGACACAGTAGCCACCGAAGGGCTTTTGGGTCTTGCGGGCCTTTTCCGTAGCCAGCCGCTTGCAGCGCATACACCGGTTCAGTCCGTTGGGGCGCAGCTTGACGGCATCACAGAAGGCAGTGCCATGGATAATATGCCGGAAGGGCAGCTGCAGCCGGGATCGGATGGCGCGGTTAAAAAATTCGATACTGATGTGGAAGCGGTTGCCGTATTGCAGAGCCTGGATCAGATCGTATAAGGGGCTGAAATTGTCCATAGTGCGCCATCTCCTTTCTGTCTGACAGGATTATAACAAAGGCTTGGGAAGTTGGCAATACGGAAAACGGGATATCTGTAGTTTATGCAAACAAATATAACAAAAGTATTAGACGAATCAGGAAATCTTTTATATAATATGCTATGAGGTGAGAAACCATGAAAAAATATGATCTGATTGTTGTGGGCGGCGGCTTCACCGGTGTGGCCGCTGCGGTTTCCGCGGCCCGGGAAGGTCTGTTTGTTTTGCTGGTGGAGGCCAGCGGCAGCCTGGGCGGCGCGATCAATACAAATCTTGTGTACCCCTTTATGCGGTACTGGACGGATCCTGAGGGTGGGGAACGGAAATTCCTCTCCGACGGCATCTTTACGGAGATGGTCAAAAGGGCTAAGGGCTACTGCCCGGAAATGACCCTGACGGACTTCTCTCCGGAGGATATGAAGATCGTTATGGATGAGATGTGCCAGGAGGCCGGGGTGGAGGTGCTGTTCCATGCCCAGCTGTTTCAGGTCAACACCCAGCAAAAGCAGGTGCGGTCCGTATTGGTCGCCACCAAGGCCGGTGCCTGGGAACTGGAGGCAGATTTCTTCATCGATGCCACCGGTGACGGTGACCTGCTGACCTTTGCCGGCTGTGATATGCAGCTGGGTCGGGAGACCGACGGTCTGTGCCAGCCCATGACCACCTGCTTCCGGGTGGCCAATGTGGACTGGAGCATTTCCGACCTGGAGTATAAGCAGAGCCTGGGTAAGCGGCTGACGGAGAAATATCAGCAGTGGCAGGCGGAGGGCAAGATCACCAATCCCCGGGAAAATGTGCTGTGGTTCCGGGGAGCGGCACTGGGCAAGGGCATTGTCCATTTCAATACCACCCGGATCGTGAAGCTGGATCCGACGGATCCTCTTGCGGTGAGCCGGGCAGAGATGGAGGCCCGTAAGCAGGTCCATGAGCTGATGGCTCTGCTTAAATGCGGAGAGTTTCCGGAGTTTGCCAATGCCCATTTGGTGAGCATCGCCTCCGGCATCGGTGTCCGGGAGAGCCGGAAGCTGAAGGGCGTACATATTCTCACCGCCCAGGAGCTGAAGGACTGCACAAGATTCCCCGATGCCATTGCCCTGGGTAATTACGATATCGATATCCACAATCCCGAGGGGGCCGGTACCAGCCATTACTATTTTGCCCCCGGAGATTACTATACCATTCCTTACCGCTGTCTGCTTCCTAAGGAGTTTGACAATCTGCTTACTGCCGGGCGGTGTCTGTCCGCCACCCACGAGGCCCAGGCCAGTATCCGCATCATGCCCATTTGCGCCACCACCGGTCAGGCGGCGGGCGTAGCGGCGGCGGTGGCCCACAAGACCGGCAAGACCGCCCATACGGTGGAGGTCGCCAAGGTCCGGGACCGTTTGCGTGAGCTGGGCGCGGCAATAGACTGAAGCAAGATATCAGATATAAGATATTAGATATAAGATATTGGAGATATTGAGATACTGGAGATATTGAAGATATGAGCGTAGGGAACGCTGCCCTCAGCGTTCCGAAACAAAATCGGGGCTCGATGCACCGATTTTGTTAATGGCACACGGCCGCTTCGCGGTCGGAACGCCGAGGGCGGCGTTCCCTACAAGGGCGGTACTTTCATAACCATGACGCACCGAAATGACATATCCCGGTGGGGGCAAGTCCCCACCCTATAATAGAATAGGATTTAAGGAGGAGTTTTTATGAGAAAACTGGTCAGTATATTGCTTTTATTGGCGCTGGTGCTGTCGGTATGCGCCTGCGGCGGCGGTGACAAGACTGCCAGCACTTCCGCAACCACTCAGACACCTTCTGCGGAAGCCACTACGGTACCTGCCGGTATGGACGATCCCTATGCAGGTGTTTTCCGGGTGGGCTATGCCCGGACGGTGATCACCCCCACGCTGCCCGTTCCCATGCGTGGCTACGGCAACACCTCCCAGCGTGTCAGCGGGGATGTGCGGGACGATCTGTATGCCACCTGCACGGTCATTTCTGATGAGCAGAACAACAGCGTTGCCATCTTTACCATGGATCTGTGCCAGGTACAGGAAGAACCCCTGGAGCGGATCCGGTCCATCGCTTTGGAGTACGGCTTTGCCCCGGAAAACCTCTTCGTCAACTCCAGCCACACCCACGCAGGCCCGGATACGGCTTCCGGTCTGGAATCTGCTGTGGAATATAAGGAGTATCTGTACGATCAGGTGGAGAAGGCCCTGCAAAAAGCCCTGGAAGACCGCAGTCCCGTTACGGATATGTCCGTGGGCATCGGTCAGACGGAGAATATGAACTTCTCCCGCCACTACATTCTGGAGGACGGCTCCTATGCCGGTGACAGCTTCGGTGACTGGTCCCGGGCGCCCATTGCACAGCATGTGGTGGAGGCAGATCCCGAGTACCGCCTGCTCCGCTTCCAGAGAGAAACGGGCAAGGATGTGGTGCTGATGAACTGGCAGTCCCACCCCTCCCTGTGCGGCTGGGTGGATGGCGGCCCCAGCCTGCTCCACTCCGCTGACTTTGTCCATCCCCTCCGGGAGAGCATGGAGGAGCTGGCAGACTGCTACTTCTCCTATATGCAGGGCGCTGCCGGCGGTAACAATAACGGTTCCCGTATGACTGACGAGGGCTACAAGGGCGGACCGGATGTGTATATGCAGTTTGGCTACGAGATGGCATGCATGGCCAACGAGACCCTGGAAAACCATATGACGTCCGTGCAGACCGGCACCATCCGCACCACCCGGACGGAGATCACCCTGCCCATTAATCACGATCAGGATACCCTGTTCTATAAGGCTAAGGAGTTGTCCGCCATCTGGAAGACCACCGGCGACCGGGAGCAGATCTATGAGCTGGGCAGACCCTACGGCATTTCCAGCCCCTACCATGCAGAGGCGATCGTGAGCCGCTATAGCATGGGGGAATCTGCCAGCTTCTATGTGGGTGCCTTCAGTATCGGCGATGAGGTGGGCTTCACCACCGCCCCCTTTGAGACCTTTGACGTAAACGCCAAATATGAGCGGGAAAATTCGCCCTTCCGGTTTACCTTTACCCTGGGCTATACCAACGGCTCCATGGGCTATCTGCCTGCGGACTATGTTTGGGACTACACCAGCTATGAGACCGATACCCACAGGTTCCACCGGGGCTCTGCCGAGGTGGTGCAGAGTACCCATATGGAGCAGCTGACGGCGCTGAGTGAGCTTGCCAAGGCGGAAGAATAAGACAGATATTGGAGATATTGAGATACTGGAGATATTGAAGATATGACTGTAGGGAACGCTGCCCTCAGCGTTCCGAAACAAAATCGGGGCTCGATGCACCGATTTTGTTAATGGCACACGGCCGCTTCGCGGTCGGAACGCCGAGGGCGGCGTTCCCTACAAGGGCTTTACATTTTGCACTCAAAAAGGGAGGCTTTTTTATGAAAAAGCAGGATCAGAAGAAGAGTAAGCTCTGGCTGGCCATTGTTGCCGTTGTGGCAGTGGTGGGCATCGCCGTGGGAGCGGTACTGCTGGCCTTTGGAGGCGGGGAGGAGCAGACCTCTGCCACCCAGCCTACCCAGACCCAGGCTACCGAGCCCCAGGAACAGGAAATGAAGCTCTACTATAATGTGGAGCGGAAGGACTATATGGCCAAGGACATGGTCCGCGTGGCTTCCGCGGAGGGAATGTACCGGATGCGGTTTGCCGTGGACGGGGAGCAGCTGGACCTGATGGCCGTAGACCGTTCGGTCATGCAGAAGATCGACTCCATGGACGTGATGGGCCTTGTGTTCAACGCCGACGGCTATATCGTCGATGCCATCCACGTTGACGAGTTTACCGGCGGCTTTGTGGTGAAGGGCTACTATGTCACCGCCGTGGAGGGCGACAAGATCACCACCAACGCCAGCGGCACCGGTACGGGTCTTCCCAAGGTGATCATGCTGAATGAGAATACCAAGGTCTACAACGCCGAGGGTACCGGCATCACCGTGGGTATTCCCGACGAGGTCCGGGTGGATGACGTGATCACCGCCGTTGAGGATGTCGACGGCAATATCCTGGTGTGCTATGTGGAGCATCTGAAGCCCGTGGGCGATGTGTTCTGGAATGTGAACCGCCTTTGGAACTCCAGCACCAAGACCTCCACCCGGAAGCCCGATGAGACCGGCCTTTATACCTATGAATTTATCCTCAAGGGGGAGCCCATTACCCTGTATACCCGGAACGCGGAAATTGTGGAGAAGGCGGACGTGACTGCCCGGTTCATCAATGTGGAATACGATGAGCAGAACTTCATCACTGCCGTCAATCCCTTCCGCACCGTTACCGGCGGCGGCAGCTTTGGCCTTGGCTACCGGGTCACGGAGTATGACGAGCAGACCGGCAAGCTGGTTGCTACCAGTGCCGACGGAAGCATTACCAGCACAGCCTATCTGACCGACGACTGTGTGGTCATGGACTGCAACGGCTTTGCCGATCCCTATGGCGGGCTTACCAAGCTGCAGGTGGGCGATACCATTTATTCCTGCAAAAACTCCCGGGGTAAGCTGTGCTACATCTTTATCACCGGCGGACGCAGCCTGGATGCCAAGGTCTACTGGAATGTGGACCGTGACTGGAACAAGACGACCCTGACCACCAACCGCCGCCCCGGTGCCGACGGCTACTACCGTTTCCGGATGGCAGTGGAGGGCCGCCACACCTATGTGCGCACCAATGACCTGGCGACTGCGGAGCTTATGGAAAACAGAGTCTGCTGTGCTTTGAAGCTGGATGGAGACATCGTGGTGGGCGCTTACGATGCCAACGCCGCTACCGGCGGTTCTGTCTTTGCCAGCTGGTATGAGGTCACGGGCCTGGACAGCGAGGGCAATATGACCGCCTACCGGAAGGATTCCAACAAGACCGTTACCGGCAAGCTTTCCGAAGACTGCCAGTTCTACAATGTCAGCGAATCGGCCATCATGGAGGGCGAGAAGACTTGGGGCGTCCAGGTGGGCGATACGGTCCACTGCTTTAAGAACAACAAGGGCGAAGTGGTTTTGGTCTATGTGGTCACCCGCCCCTTCCAGGGACCCATCTACTGGAATGTGGAGCGCAAATACGACTCTGCCAAAAAGGTCTCCACCCGTGAGCCTGCTGCAGACGGCTACTATTACTTCACCATGGCGGTGAAGGGTGAGCATATCACCGTCAAGACCGACAACAAGGAATTTGTGGATTCCATGGATGCCAAGACCTGTATGTCCCTGCAGCTGTCCGGGGATAAGGTGGTGAAGGTCCTGACTGCTGTGCAGACCCTGCGCACCAAGGGCGGTTTGTTTGCCACCAATTATTATGTGGAAGCCATTGAGGGCAACAAGGTGGTTGCCTCCAACGGCAAGGAAACCAAAACCGCGTATTTGGCTTACGATGCGGAAATCTACAATGTAAGCAAAGGCGCGGAGCTTATTGGCGAAAAGGGTACTTTGAAGGTCGGCGACAAGATCAACGGCCTGCTGAACAGCAATAAGCAGATCACCGTTTTGTACATTCTGGAGACCCTCAATCACGAGGCCCATACCTGCGATTGCTGCGGTAAGGATGTAAAATGGCAGTCCTGGGACGGCGTGACCCAGATGGCGGACGGCGGCCACTACTGCATTGGTTTTGATACCAATGTGTGGATCCGGGCAGATGCCGGTGCCACTGTGACCATCTGCCTCAACGGCAGAAGCCTCAACGGCAATTCCCGGGTATTCAATCCCATCAATGCAGGCGTGACCATCAATGTGGTGGACTGCGGCGATGCCCATGTCCACGGCAAGAGCGGTCAGAATGCCTCCATCGGTATCGTCAACGGCGGCACCCTGAATATCTACGGCGGCACCTACACCGCTGCGGCTGTGGCAGATGCCGATAAGGCCGGCGGTCTGCTGACCGTGACCAACGGCGGCACCCTGAATATCTACGGCGGTACCTTCTCCGGTGGCTCTGCCACCAGCTATGCCGGCAATATCAATGTGGTGACCGGCGAGCTGAATGTCTACGGCGGCACCATTGAAAATGGCACTGCCGCCACCTACGGCGGCAACATTGCCACGGGCAACGCCAACTCCTATGTGAATATTTACGGCGGCACCATCACCGGCGGTACAGCCGGCAGCTTCGGCAGCAATATCGGAGTTCCCGAGGGTAAGCTTACCATCACCGGCGGTGTGATCACCGACGGTACGGTGAATTTCGGCGGCTCCGGGGCTGTGACCCTGGGCGGCGAGCCTCAGATCCAGCGGCTGGAGCTGAGCGGCGGCAAGACAGCTGACGCTTCGGCGATCACCGGCGGCTCCGTGGGCTTTACCGCAGCCATCTCCGGTCCTGCCGTTACGGGCATTACCCAGCAGCAGGCGGAGCTGTTTACCTTCCTGGGCAACGGCACCGCGGAATATGTGCCGGAGGGTCAGCTTGGCACCCTGGTGGTCACCGTTTCCCACAGCCACTGTCTGTGCGTGGGCGCGGACACCCTGCCTGCAGACCACGCCTGTGAGGAGCGGATCTGGCAGCCCATTGATGGCACCACCACCATCACCGAAAGCGGCAATTATTATCTGAGCTGGACCGGCGGCAAGGCCGCGGCCATTACCCTGAGCGAGAACGTGGAGGTCAACCTCTGCCTGAACGGTGCCCAGATCTACGCCGGCGCACCCATTACCCTTGCCGATGGCTGTAAGCTGACCATTTGTGACTGCGGCGGCTCCGGCGAGATCACGGTTTCCAAGATCTCCGGCTATGCTCCCATCCGCATGAATAAGGCGGCTACGGTTGTCCTTATGAGCGGTACGGTCCGGGGCGTTGCCAACAACAACCAAAAGCAGTGCGTGAGCCTGACCAATGCCAACGCCAAATTCTATATGTATGGCGGTGCCTTGAAGGATGGCTATATTGCCGCGGCAACGGACGGTACCAGCGGTAACGGCGGCAATCTCCAGGTGAGCATCGGCAGTGCCTACCTCTACGGCGGCACCATCACCGGCGGCGTTGCGGAAAAGAAGGGTCAGAACATCTATGTGGGCTCTCAGGGCAGCCTGACTGTGGGCGGCACTGTGAAGCTGGATGACGTATATCTGTCCGCGGGCAGAACGATCACTGTGGATGCCTCCCTGAAGGATTCTGCCATCGGTGTGGAGCTGGCGGCTGCCGGTACTGTGGCTACCGGGCTGACCCAGGAGCAGGCGGAATACTTTACCTTGAAAAACGGCGTGAAGACCTGGTCCGATAACACCCTGACAGCGGAGCTTCGCCATGCCCACTGCAGCTGCGTAAATACCGGGACCAAGCCCGCCGACCATGTGTGTGACATTAGTCAGATCTGGACGCCTGTAACACCCGTAAGCTATGCCATTACCCTCAGTGAGGATGGTTACTATTATTTCGGCTGGACCGGCTATAAGGCCGCTACCTTGACGGTCAAGTCCGGTGTGACGGCCCATGTTTGCATGAACGGCGCATCCCTGGCAGGCACCCAGCCCATCAAGCTGGAGTCCGGCGCAAAGCTGGTGCTGTGTGACTGCACCGGCAGCGGCGCGGTCTATGGCTCTGCCTCCTCTAAGGGCAGCCTTTTGAAGCTGGTCAACGATTGCGAGCTGATCCTTATGAGCGGCAATCTGCTGGGCAACAGTGAAAACCGGGATATCGCGGCAATTTCCGTGACCAATGCCGGCGCGACCGTGAAGGTGTACGGCGGCACCCTGGCCGGCGGCGCCACCACCGGCAACGGCGGTGCCATCGATCTGCAGAAGGGCAGCGCGGTGCTTATGGGCGGCAAGGTTACCGACGGTGCGGCTACCCTGGGCAAGTCCGTGTATGTGGCGCAGAGGGCAGCAT
>SVLB01000001.1 GCA_015068135.1 Oscillospiraceae bacterium
CGTGCTACCGATGTTGTAGCCGTGGCAAAGTGGGAGAATCAGTATATCTCTTTCCAGCCTTATGCTGACGAACCCGCAAAGGAACTGCGGGCATTTGACTGTGACCGGGATCTGCTGGATGAACTTGCAAAAGGATACCGCATTGCTTATATGCACCCGGCAATCCATGCGGATGTGTGGACACTCATTGCCTACAATCAGGAACACAATCTTCCTTTGCCCGATGGTGCCAATCTGTATCTTGGCTATTGCAAGCACAATGGCGTGACGAGAAGCAAGCTGCAAAAGGCAGTTGGCTATGAGGGAATGAATGTGCTTCCTCTGTATGACCCTAAAGCGGACAAGCAGAAGAACGCAAATGCCCCGACCCGTTAAGGAGGAAACTGTATGGAAGTAAAAATCAACAGAGAAATCCGGAACTACAGCGAGTCTGTGTTCTTTGGATTGTCCATGCGGCAGTGTATCTTCTCTGTTCTTGCGATTGCCGTGGCAGTAGGCCTCTACTTTGTTCTCAAACCCTATTTGGGAACGGAAACCCTTTCTTGGGTCTGCATCCTTGGTGCATTTCCCTTTGCGGCATTGGGCTTCATCACCTACCACGGCATGACTGCAGAGCAGTTCTTGTGGGCATGGCTCCGCAGTGAGTTGATCGAACCCCGGTTCTATTACTGCGGCACCAACAACATTTACTACGAGCTGTTGAAGGACAGCATCGAATCTACAAAGAAGGAGGAATAACCCCAATATGCTGAAATCTATGAAAAGGCTTTTTGCACAGGAAAAGGAAAAGTACCGCATCCCACGCAAGGTGCAGGACCTTATCCCCATTGACTGTATTTGGAAAGACGGTATCTTCCGTTCCGGCAGCAAGTATTCCAAGGTCTACCGGTTCACGGATATTAACTACCAAGTTGCATCCCTGGACGATAAGAAGCTGATGTTCTTTGACTACTCTGCAATTCTGAACGGCCTTGATGCCGGTGCCAGCACAAAGATCACCATTAACAACCACCGCATGAACCGCTGGGACTTTGAAGAATCTGTGCTGATGCCCATGAAGGGCGACGAACAGGACCAGTACCGGCAGGAACACAACGAAATGCTGCTAGATTTGACCGTTGGCAGTAATGGCATTATGCAGGAAAAGTACATCACCGTTTCCATTGTCAAAAAGAACATCCAGGAAGCAAGAATGTACTTTTCCAGAATCGGTCCCGAACTCAGCACCCGGTTTGCGGCGCTGGGTTCCCGCTGTGTGGAGATCAGCACGGACGAAAGACTCCGTATTCTCCACAACTTCTATCGCCCCGGTGAGAGCGATATGTTCCACTTTGATATGTCCAACTTTATGCGCCGTGGTCACGACTTCCGGGACTATATCTGTCCCAACTATATGGAGAAGCACGGCGACCATTTGAAGATCGGAGATCGTTATGCCAGAGTCCTCTACTTGAAGGATCTGGCATCTTTTGTTAAGGACGATATGATCGACGAGCTTACCAGCTTGAATAAGGACATGATGCTGTCCATTGATATTGCTCCCATTCCCACTGATGAAGCAGTCCGTGAAGTTGAAAACCGACTGCTGGGCGTGGAAACCAATATCACCAACTGGCAGCGCAGACAGAACAAGAACAACAACTTCTCCGCTGTGATTCCCTATGATATGGAACTGCAGCGCAAGGAAGCAAAGGAGTTCCTGGACGATCTGACCACCCGTGACCAGCGCATGATGCTTGTCATCATCACCATGGTGATTACCGCTGACAGCAAGGAAGAACTGGACAACGAAACCGAGGCATTGAAGACCATCGCACAAAACCGCATGTGTCAGATTGCCACCTTGAATTATCAGCAGATGGACGGACTGAAAACCGTTCTGCCTATCGGTGTTCGGAAGATCAATGCGTTCCGCACTCTCACCACCGAATCCCTGGCTGTGTTCATGCCCTTTAAGGTGCAGGAGATCCAGGATAAGGGTGGTATGTACTATGGTCAGAACGCAATCTCCAATAACCTTATTCTCTGTAATAAGGAGTACCTGCTGAACCAGTCCTCCATGCTGCTGGGTGTTCCCGGTGCAGGTAAGTCCTTCCTCACCAAACAGCAGATTGCAAACATTCTGCTTTCCACGAAGGATGAAATCTTGATCTGTGACCCGGAAAACGAGTACGGCGCATTGGTTAAGGCCCTGTGTCCCGATTCCACGGTTATTTCCCTGGAAGCCGGAGGTAAGGACAAGCTGAACGCCATGTATATGGTTGACGGTTACGGTGAGAGTGACCCCATCGTGGTTAAGTCTCAGTTCATCATGTCTTTGATCGAGCAGATCGACAAGAACGGTGTTGGTCCCCAGCACAAGTCCATCATTGACCGCTGTGTTGCGGCAATCTACAAGGAGGCAAAGGATGTTGGCTATATGCCTACTCTGTCCACTCTGCGTCTGAAGCTGCTGGAACAGCCTGAACCGCAGGCAAAGGATATTGCCCTTGCTTTGGAACTGTTCACCACCGGTTCTCTGGACATCTTCGGTCACGGCAGCAATGTGGACCTGGAAAAGCGGGTCACTGTGTTTAACATTCGTGGCCTTGGCACTCAGCTGAAACCCACCGGCCTGTTGGTTATCACCGACACTATGCTGAACCGTGTCACTCTGAACTGGAAGCGTGGTAAGCGCACCCATGTGTTCATTGATGAGTTCCATGTTGTTTTTGAGAACGAGTTCTCCGCTGCGTTCTTCAACTCTGCATGGCGACAGTTCCGTAAGCGCAACGCCTATCCCACTGCGATTACGCAGAATGTGGAGTACCTGCTGGATTCTGTCCAGGCAAGTACCATGCTCAGTAACTCTGAGTTTATCGTCATGCTGAACCAAGCGGCCTCTGACCGTGAGAAGCTGGGTAAGCTGCTGAACATTTCCAATGAGCAGATGAGCTTCATCACCAACGCCGAAGCTGGCTGTGGACTCATTAAGTACGGTTCCGCTTTGGTTCCTTTTGTCAACCGCTTCCCCAAGAATACGAAGCTGTACGAACTGATGACTACGAAACCCGGTGAGGGTGTATTCGCAAAGGGGCAGGCATCTTAGCCTGCCCCAATTTACTGAAAGGAGGAAACCGTTACGAAAGACATTAAGTTGAGGGATGTCGGAGAAAAGACAGTAAAAACTGTTGACCGGGCCGCAGACCTGGGTGAGCGTATGAAAAAGGCACTTGTTCGCACTGCAGATCAAGCGCAGAACTTGACTGATGACGGACAAGTAACGCCCTCCGAGTATGCCGGTGATAAGCTACAGTATGGCATGGAGGATATTGCGTCTGAAGCCGGTCACATCGTTGTGGACACAGGCAAGGGGGCATATCGTACCGGCAAGTTTGCCATCCAAAAGTTCCGTGAGAAGCGCAGAGCAGAAGCGGAGCAAAGGCGGCAGGAGTTGGAGAATGAAACTCCGGACACACCTGCCGATGAGCCTACTGACCCTGTAACACCGGATCAGCCTGGGCCTGCCACCCCTCCGGAATCTCCTGTTGAGGAAGAGATCGTTACACCCTCTGGAAGCCAGCAAAGAAAGACGAGGATGGGTAAATCACCTACCGGGGATGGACCGAAAGGTAGGCTGAACCCGGCAAAGGATGGAGCAGACGCCATTCAAAAGGAACAGAGAATCAAAGGTCCTGCGCGGAGAAGAAACAGTTCGATCAAGACACTCCAAAAGACCGAGAGGACTATTAAACAGACCTCCCGTACTGCAGAACAGTCCGCAAAGACTCTGGAACGCTCTGTAAAGGGCACACAAAAGGCGGTTAAGACTGCTGAGCAATCTTCCAAGGTAGCCATTAAGACGGCACAGGAAACTGCCAAAGCTGCCCAGAAGTCTGCACAGGCTGCAGCAAAGGCGGCAGAGAAAGCGGTACAGATTGCAAGAGCCACAGCAAGAGCAGCGGCTGCTGCAGCCAAGGCAGCTGCCAAGGCGTGTGTTGCCGCAGTTAAGGCGATCATTGCCGCAGTCAAAGAACTGATTGCGGCAATCGCTGCAGGCGGCTGGGTTGCCATGGTTATCATCATCGTTATCATGCTTGTGGCATTGATCGTGGGTTCCTGCTTCGGTATCTTCTTTTCCAGTGAAGATACTGGCTCACCAATGACCATGAAAAGTGTAGTCCAGGAGATCAACATGGACTATCAATCGTCTTTGGATACGATCCGGAACATGACCGTACACGATAAGATGGAAACATCCGGTGCCCGTGCGGTATGGCCGGAGGTGCTGGCGATCTATGCGGTAAAGGTCAATACTGACCCCAATAATCCGCAGGATGTTGCCTCCATGGACGATTCCAAGAAAGCGATGCTGAAGGAAATCTTTTGGGCGATGAACCAAATCAATTCCAGGGTTGAAACCACAGAGGAAACGGTTCTGATTGAAGATGTTGACGAGGAAGGCAATATCGTTGTCACGGAAACAACGGAAACCATCACTACTCTGTACATCACAGTCACCCACAAGACAGCTACGACCATGGCCTATGAGTATGGCTTTACAGAAGAACAGAAGCAAATGCTGAATGAACTTCTGCAGGATGAGAACGCATCCATGTGGGCGGCTGTGCTATATGGCATCCACTCTGCAGACGAGCAGATTGTTGCCGTTGCGGAATCTCAGATCGGCAATATAGGTGGTCAGCCTTATTGGAGTTGGTATGGCTTCAACTCCCGTGTTGCGTGGTGTGCCTGTTTCGTATCCTGGTGTGCCAACGAGTGCGGCTATATTGATGCCGGTGTCATTCCCAAGTTTGCCGGTTGCGTTTGGGGCGTTGACTGGTTCCAGGATCGTGGACAGTGGGCAGACGGAACTGCCACACCGGTGCCCGGTATGATTATCTTCTTTGACTGGGATTCTCCCGATGGCGAATCCGGGCCGCAGGATGGTCTGTCCGATCATGTGGGAATTGTCCAAAAGGTTGAGGATGGGTATGTCTACACCATCGAGGGCAACACAAGCGATTCCTGCGCCCAGCGAAGATACCGGATCGGATATTATGAGATCCTGGGTTACGGCATCCCGGCATATTGATTTGCACATTTGCAGAAAGTATCCCTCCTATGTATAATCTCAGTAGAGAAACATAGGAGGGATCAATATGAAAGCACCGAAACGAGTTCTTACCCTTACCACCGCTGAACACCGTTTGATGATCCGTGGACTGCTACAGTTCCGTAATAAGCTGATCGACCAAGGCCGCTACACCGACGCGGTCGATGAATTGCTCATTAAGCTGAAAAAGAAGCAGCATTGGTGGAACAGATAACAACAAACCGATTGAACTTAGGCTCCACCTTCGCGGGTGGAGCCTTTTTCATTAGATATGGGTTGGTAATGTATTTTCAAGAGAAGAAGCTTGCTGACCAGTATTTTTTGAAGTCCCTTGATAAATTCCTCACGGGTGTTGGGATTTACAAAGATGTATTGAGTTTTCGTTCTGCCCTTCATGGAAGCCTCCTTTCTTCTGGACAAGCATTTTTCTTCTTTTGATGTTTATTCCGCTGTTTTTTGAAATTAGCCGTGTTTTCTTCTTGGAAAAGTTAGAAATAAATCGTTTTGGTTTCGCACCAAAATGTAAGCGAAACCTCCCTAAAAAGACTAATGAAAACCGCCGTTAGTGAGTAGCATATCACGCATAATCTGTCCAAGAACGGGTTCTGCCCCAAAGAATACCGAACGCATATCGACGGTAGGATATTTGGCATGTTCCGCTTTTGCTTCAGCATTATGCATAGGATCTCCACCGCAAAAGAACTCCTGGCAGATAGAGGGGCGCACCGGATAAATCATACACTTCTTTTCTACTTCATTGCGAAAAGGACATACCATATCATAAAGCTGCACAGCCAGCGGTATGGCATGAGTCTGCTCAGTAATGTTGTGCTTGGAGATATACTTTCGTATCTTCTTGATTTCATTCTTAGACACAGGCAGAAGATTACCGCAGCAGGAACCGCAGTTCGAGCATACACCGTGTTGCGAGAAATCCTTTATACCACCGTTCATGTCATCAATGATTTGACTTAGATTATTGGAAAGATTCATGTTATTCTCCATCGTAAATTTAGCTTCTGTTTTTCGCTTGATTTTTTGAAAGGCATCTGCTACAATAATATCAAATCACGATTTAGTAAATCACGATTAGATGATCGGAGGCGATATTTATGTTTATCGGCAGAGAAGCAGAACTGGCTTTTCTTCAAAGTAAGTATGAGGAAAAGAAAGGACAGTTGATCGTCCTTTATGGTAGACGGCGTGTTGGCAAAACCGAAACACTTAAAGAGTTTTGCAAAGGCAAACCTCATGTGTTCTATTCCTGTACTCAAAGTACAGATAAGGTGCAGCTTGCCAAGTTCTCCAAGCAGGTATTTAAGGAGAATATCCCCGCCAAAAGATATATCTCTGAGTTTACAGATTGGGAGAGCGCATTCCGGTCTGTCCTAGATCTTCCCTACGGCGATCAGAAGAAGATGCTTATCATTGATGAGTTTCCCTATATGTGCAAGGGCAATAAGAGCATCCCTTCCATTCTGCAAAACTTGTGGGATACAGACCTGAAAGATCAGAATGTTATGATTGTTCTTTGCGGCAGTGCAATGAGTTTCATCGAAAAGGACTTGCTGGCAGAGAAGAATCCTCTTTATGGCAGAGCAACCGGTATTTACAAGATGACGGAGATGGGATTTTACGATGCCGTAAAGTTTTTCCCGGACTACTCTGACACCGATAAAGTGCTGGCCTATTCCATCCTCGGTGGCATCCCCCATTATTTGCGGCAGTTCAATCCGGATATTTCCGTGGCAGAAAACATCAAGCGGAATATTCTTACGAAAGGCTGTGTGCTGTACAGCGAAGTTGAGTTCCTGTTGCATCAAGAACTCCGGGAAACACCGATCTACAACTCTATCATTGAAGCGGTTGCACTTAACAATACAAAGCTGAATGATATTAGCACCAAGGCACTGATTGATGATACTTCCAAGACAAGTGTCTATTTGAAGAATCTTATTGAACTTGGTATTGTTGAAAGAGAGTTTTCTGTAGACTCTAAGACAAGAGAAAAGGCAAATGCCAACAGAGGCACCTACCGGTTGACTGATAACTTCTTCCGTTTTTGGTATGCCTTTGGATTTACAAACTACTCTCAGTTAGAAGATGGCGATGTAGATGGCGTATACGACTACGCAATCGCGCCTGCTCTGGATCAGTTTGCTTCCTATGCCTTTGAGGATGTATGTAAGGAATTTGTCCGGGAAATGCAAAAGAAGAACGCACTGCCTTTTCGGTATTCCAAAATGGGAAAATGGACAGGCAAGACAACGATCTACGATAAGGATGCTGCCAATGGCATGAGAGTAGGCGAAACAGAAATTGACCTGCTTGCTATTGGACGCGGAGAAAAAGAGTACCTTGTAGGCGAGTGTAAATACAAGGTTGAACCTTTTACTTACGGTGAGTACCACAAGACGAGGGTCAAACTGATACCGCTAAGGGAAAAGGCCACTTTCTTCTATGCACTGTTCTCCAGATCCGGATTTGAAGATAAGGTTATTGCTGAAGCAGAAACCAACAGCAACCTCCAACTGTTTGATCTTCCGCAGATTGTGAATTACAAGTAAATGCTCTGCCCAAGACACCCGATTGTTTATCAGTCGGGTGTCTTGTTTCAGGCGGCATTCGACAATTCGCTCATAGGTAGTCTTGCCTTTCAAGAAACAGCTCAAATTGCTTTCGTTTTATGATCCGCCGATTGCCAATGTGCAACACGAAATTACAGTTTCGTATCTTGGTCAGCTCACCCAGCTTGTTTTGCCCAATGTTGAAATAGGTAGCCGCCTCTTCAATCGTAAGATTAGCCTTTTCCCAGATCGGGATCTCCTTCATGGAAACACCTCCTGTGACCTGTGCGCTGCTTTCTCTCGTTATAAATACTGTGTAGTTTTTATAACGAAGTGATCCTTCCTGCGGATCGAAGTAATATAATGCTTGACCCAAGGTGGGTTCCATTCGATCATTGAAATAAAACTTATGGACACCTTTACAAGTTGACCAGTAATCGAAGTCATTTCTGTAAGAGCCTTTTGCCAAGTCACAGGGTACTACAATGACGCAAGGCACACGGCCTGCTTTCATATCATCCTTGCAGTAGCGACAATCATAATCTCCCGAACAAGGTTCCAAAACCAACGCATCAAATGGAAAGGCAAGCTCAGCAGTTCCGGTAACATAGTCTGAATATACCCGTTCACCTCTCCGGTCATAGGGTGCATCATTCCAATCATCCCCATGGTACTTGTTATCGCTCTCTTTCCCAAGATAAAATCGCACAATGTTTCCTTTGCGTTCAAAGTCAATTATCTTCGTAAAGATCACTCCTTATATGGCGACAGGGAGCCTCTGGCTCCCTTAATATCGCCTCCTATGCCCCGTGTGGCCAAGGGCAGCATTCTCATAGCAGGCTCTTTCTCACCATGTAAAAATATGAAATTATGTTGCCACAACAATTCTTTTTTTGATAACACAACGGACAGTTTATGCATTGGTTTGGTCACTATCATCATCTAAAAACAGATCGCCATCAAAGGTGCCCGCTGTTTCTCCAAGCAGAAAATCGTCCTGCACTCCCTCGACTTTTTTCAGAATGGAATGTTCCTTTGCGTATAGCTTGTTAATATGGAGCCGGTAAGCATTGTTTTTCTTCTTGCCGTTGTACTCAATAATCATTGCCTCAGCGACACCCATGGAGCCGGCACGACGATCCTTGGCAGTTCGTATTAACTGCTTGATGGAGATTTGTCCTAATTTCTCTTTGAAAATATCGTCGTCCAGAACATCTCCAAACACATCAACAATCTTGGCAACAGCATTCAGCATATTAGCGGAGAAAGAGTTCATATCACCTTCCCATGTACCAATAATAAGCCGGAGAACTCTTCGTAATCCATGGAAGCGCAACTTCTTGAAGATCTGCTCCAGTGTGGAAACAGCGCAAATCACATTCGGTCCTTTCGTAAGTCCGATGGATAAGCCAAAGGATTCAACGATGTCGCGGATGATTAACTGGTCATCATTTCCAGCCTCTAGGTTCGCCATAAAGACTTCATAAGGCAGCAATCTTTTAACATAAGTCTGCTGATTTGCAAAGATATTAGCTTCATGCTCATAACTAAGATCGTCATAGATCATGCACCATGCCGGGGTGTCTCGTGAACCGGATGCTGCTGCAATTATTTCAATAGTATGCTGTCCGTTTATGACATAATTGATTCCATCGCGGCGACTTACCTTAATAGGATTGATTTGATATGGATCAAAATTGGCAACTGCCCGTGCAATATGCGCCTGAGATAAATTCCGCTGATATTCCTGGTTTGAGACCAAGTTCTTAATAGGGATTTGTTCAAAGTGAACTTTAGGCACAAACATGCTTAATTCTTCCATTTAATCCTCCTTGATCGCATCCAGCATATCCTCTATTTTGATTTGCAGTTCAGCAAGCGCTTCTATCAAATGATTTCTGGCCTTGTTAGAAATGCTGCTGAGATCAGCTTTGTTTTTTGTCCGTTCAATAGAACTTGACCACGATGGGATTGTGAGGGTTAAGCCAGTAATTTCTGCGTCGGGATCGTAGACCGGCATATCTTTGACAGATGGTTTTTGCACTGGCTGAGCCTTGCCGTTTGAACTCGGTGGCTGAATCTCTCTGCGCGTTTTGTTGTACTGGACAAATGGCTGTTGTGCAACTTCAAGTTTGCGAACAACCTTCCGCATCTCACTAGGTTCCATTCTGGAAAGTTCCAACAGATTTTTATGTGAGATTTTGTACATACCGGCAAGTATTTTAGGCACGATGGTTGGGCATACTTTGCCGATTTCTTCTAATGCGCGTGTGTACATTGCATATTTCTGAACTGTTCCCTGGGAGATGTGGTTTTCCTCTGCAATCTTTTGGGCAGTAAAGTGCCCAGAGGGGATGGACCGGGGACTTTCTTGTTCATCATCGTCATCATACAGAAAAGAAGATTCGCTCTCCGGTAGATTGTACTGATTAAGGCCTGCAGCATTCCGTTTCGTCACGGCGATCTTTTCAGTTTCGTACTGCATTCCGATCAAAAATTTCCGTGTTTCTTCGGTGATATTTCTGCGGCCCAGCTGATTTGCACAGATCCACGCAAGGACAGCTTCCTTGCATTCAAACTCCATTTCAATGACTTCAAACGGGATGTTGTGCCTGGTGCAGATTTCGTATCGGTTATGCCCGTCAATGATGTATCTTTTCCATACCACAATAGGATCTCTGCATCCGTCAGAAAGAATGTTTGCTTCCAGCTGCAGATACTCTTTCTTCTTTAGAGGACGAATGAGATTTTTGAACTCCGGGAGAACTTTGAGTTTATGTAAAGCCTTATCGCTCATATCCAATACCTCTATACTTCCACCTTCTGCAAAGTGCTGATAGGAAACACGGTTGCTCGTTCTTCTGTGAGAACTGTCCCAGTCAACCGGTAGGTGCAATTTGTATCAAAACCAGAAAATGCTTCTGCCAGCTTGTTGACTAACGAAGTGCTGTAAATCTCAATAGAAAAGTCTGATGCAAGCTGAGGCAGACTGATACGAATTGCAGCAGCATCACCAACATCTGTGTCTACACCTCGCACTGCAATCATAGAATGATCTACACTAACAAGAAACTGGACATACTTGGGATCGCCCATGAGCCGCAGCGATTCCTTGTGAACACGGATGCGGTGTTTCTTTAGATCAATAGATATTTGCGTTGTTACTTTTTCACTCATGGAGCATCCTCCGTCTGGGTTGCTTGCGGTGCGGTTTGTGCGTTTGCCTTATCCTTTATGGCATAGACAGCAAAACCGTCAAAGGTGTTAATCTTCAAAGACTGCTGATGCTCATAGAACGGCATACCGAACTGACCCTTCCACTCTGCAGGGAAGATCGGCGTTCTGGATGTAGTCGGCTTCGCACCCTCCGGGTATTCTCTTTTGTAAACTTGCGTTGCCGTTAAATCGAAAGCAAGTAGGTATTCACCATTCGCATGGATCAACTTCCCCAGAAGCTTATAGCGGTGCTGCGGACTCCATCCCATCAAATCAGCTACCATCGCAAAGAACACCTTACATGAAGTCTGTTTGGGTTCCCGCTTTCCATGCTTGTTGACCCGGCACCATAGGAACGAGTCACGAACCCACTCCTGGCATGGTTTGAGCGCGAGAATTTTTTTGTCGCTATCAACAAGTACCTCCATATACTTGGCATACGGAAACTTTGTCAGACATGCCGTATTTACATAGAATTTGTAGTTATTGAAAGTGATGGAAGGTTCATTGATGTGTGCAAAGAACTCTCTGCGAACCACCTGGAAGTCATCGAGGTTAAAAGAATCACCCATTTCCAGAAGTTCATCATTTTTGCCCAGAGTTAGTGTGGAAACCGTTTCGTGACTTTCCATAGATACTGTGGGCGAGACAGAATTATACTGTGGTTGCTGTTCTAATTCATTCATGTAGTGACCTCCTGCAGCGAAATGCCTGCAAGCTCTTGTTTAATAAAAGCGCGAAGTTCATCAAAGCTGGTAACATTGACCTTCTTCCCAGCTTCATATAAACGCCCCTCCATGCGGATTTCCCAATCCTGTTCGCTCTGTTGATCGAGCGCCGAAAGGGACAGTTCATTGGCATAGAAATTCCTACCGAAGCTGCGTGTCCATTCCTCCGGAATTGCCCGAACTCGCTTTCCGGAGGACATAAAGGGTTGGATTGTGCTTGTTCCATCATCGGTATGCTCTTGAATGGGAATTAGGAAAGACTGTAAATATGCTTCAGAATTGGCAGCATCAAATATGAATGCCACTTCGCCATCCTGCTCATATAGGGTCCCGATGATTCGATACTTGTGGTCTCTGTTCCATCCAAGCAAAGAAAAGATCGTATCATAAAACGCAGTCGCTGGTACTTCGCGGGAAGTGTATCTCTTGGACGAGATCTTCGACACCTCAATAGAATTGCGGTTTGACTTATCGGTAGGCCGAATAGCCAATTTCCGTTCAACCGGATTTATGAGCAATTCTGCATGGGTACTAGGAGCAAACTTTCGGATACAAGGCGCATTAAATTTGATCCTCCGATCAGAGAACGAAACCGCAGGGCGGCTGTTGGAGTCAAAGAACTCTGCCCTGGTTACTTGGAAGCCACGCATGTCAAATGCTCCTGCCTCAACAGTTACTTCGATCTCCTTATCCACCCCGGTAACAATATCGTCATCGGTTACTCTTGGATAGACACTTTGGGATGCCTGGAAGTATTCAGGTTCCTTAAATGCCGCCCAACGAGGATTGACAACCACAAATCCTTTGAAAATCCCGCTGTCAATAACACGGAGTTCTGGCAGATAGGATTTGTTGCGGTATTTGGCGTTATCAATTAGCTGCTGCACAGCAATAAAATCATCTCTGGAAACAATCGCAGGATGATGGTTTAGATATTTACTTTGTGGGCGTTCTCCACGGTTCTTCTTTGACAGGTGATCCCGGTAGTTGGGGGTATAGGTCTTGCGGGTCAAAACATCACCGCAATGTCGCTCATTGCGGAGAATTTGGACGATACTACCGGATGTCCATTTGATATTCCCTAAATAAGACTTTCTTCCCAATGCGATCAATGCGTTTGCAATCTGTTGTGTAGAGTACCCATACAGATACATAAAAAAGCAAAGTTTGACTGTGGGAGCCTCATCTTCGTTAATGATGAGATTGCAATCGGCATCATGTGTATATCCAAGCAGCTTAGGGGTAAGGGGAATACCGTTATCCAAGCGCATACGCAACGAAGTTTCCATGCTGCGACTTCTCGTGTGAGATTCTTCCTCTGCCATAATTGCGAGGAAAGACAAACCCATTTGGGAATCGTCATTAAGAGAGAAGATACACTCAGATTCAAAGAACACGCCCACAGGGTTTTTCATGGCGGCTAAATCCCGAACAATGCCAATACAGTCGGTGATATTACGGGCGAAGCGGGACACATTCTTGCAAATAATCATGTCGAACATACCTGCCTTGGCATCTGCGATCATCTGCTTAAAGTCTTTTCGCTTGTCCATATTGGTGCCGCTTATACCCTCATCGGCATAGATTTTTACCAGTGTCCAGTTTGGATGATGAACAACAAAATCTTCATAATACTTCTTTTGCAGCTCATATGATGTGGTCTGCTTCACATCATCGGTAGAAACACGGACATAGATAACGACCCTTTGATGGGTGTCGTTATCGTAATAGTCGAGTTGCTTTTTTGCCGGGTAGTAAATGTAGTTTGCAGGATCAACTGTAACATTCATTCGCTTTCGCGTTTTGGCTTTATCCTGCTCTTTCTTTCGTTGCTTCTTTACATCAATCATTCAAGTAGCCTCTAATCTCTTCCTCGGTATCCGGTAATGGCTCCCAATCCGGGGATGGGAGAAAGAAAGGATCTTTGAGATCGTCCCGGTAATAGGATGCGAGGGTGAAAATATCTTCAGAAATGAAGTAGATTCCAATCGGTTTTTTCTGTGCAGCCAGCAAACGGGCACATAGAGTTACCTCTGCTGTTCGCTTCGACACATTGGATACCTTCTGGGTGATGATGAGATTGATTTTTCCATCCATGCAATCATCCAAAAGCTGACTCCAGGCAGGCGCATTTTCCATATTGGGTGCTGTTGCACCTTCATCAATATAGAAATCTACCAAAGTCCACTTCGGACAGAGCGCAATCGTGTCTGCGAACTGTTTTCGGTGGTAGTCCAAGTAGTTCTCATATTTGGTCTGATTGAAATAGCGAATATAGATGCCTACACGAAAAGGCACTTCCGGATTTGGGCGCTCATGGCGTATACTTTTGAGCCATTCCCGATGTTCAACAACTTTCCGGGTCAACTCATTATCGTCACCAAACACCATGGCAAATTGCGGGGTTGCGGCTATCTCGCTCATTCGCTGAAAGACATCAATATCGCTCATGTATCATTCTCCTTATCGTTTCCGCCTGCTTCTCTTCTTGAATCCATGCGTTATTGGCGGCAATCCCAATGCTTCTCGTTCTGCTTTCCACTTTGCATACTCTGCTTGCCCTTCCTCGGATTCAAAGTATTTCACAATAGAGGGTAACAGCACCGAAGCAAGTGCCTCATATTGGTAATTCTCAATATGAATATTTTGCATGTTATAGGATGTAGCTTCGCCAAAACTACCATCTGGATTGAATGGGATCACGGTAAACGGAACCCCTCTTTCGATGAGATCTTCCACAGTAGGAATATCATTACAGTTTCCTTCGTTCATTCCACACATAATCTAAAAACACATCCCAGTTATTTGAAATCTGCCAGTATACATCTTCTTTAATGGCCTTTGTTGTCGAACAGCTGCTGGGCCATGGCCCAATGGTTATTTCCCACTCATATTTAGACCAAAAGTAGTACATGAGCGCACTACGCAGTTTCCCGGCAAACTCTTCTTTGGTCTTACATTTCTTAGTGTCCTGCCGAAGATCTGCACGAAAAGAATAGTGATCGAAGATGTTAAAGGTACTAATGCAGTGATGGTCTCTATCGTGATAGATAACATTCCACACGAGAGTTTTCATGGACACTTCTCCTTTCCACACTTTTTTGCATCCTCTATGATGGCATCCAACAACTTGATTTTCTGCCAAGTAGGACAGTTTAGCTTCTGTATGGAATTCAGCACAGCATCGGCATGGACACTTGCCGTGCGCTTTCGCAGTTCTCTCCATCCTTTCTCAGTGGTTGGATAATGGACTACGATATTGATAGGTGCCGCTTTTCTCATTACTGTATACCTTTCAACAGGCCCGCTGTTTGCTCGATGATTTTCAAAACCATCATTCTACTAAGCGCCGCGAATATGCTTCCAAAATAGAACAGAACTATTTTATCGTCTGGGGACTATAAAAGAAATAAACCACAAGTAAAGTGCATTACTTGTGGTTTATGAAACAGAAAATAAATAACAGGCCGATTGTTACAACCAGCCTGTTATTCGTCAAAGCTATTCTTTTGTGTGTGAAGTGTAGTTTTCAGTTCTTTTACGATCTTGAAGATTGCATCAATCTCGCTGGGGGAACAATCACCCAAAATATCAGAGAACTCATTTTGATAGATACTGTTCACTTGTGGAATATCGGGCCGTAGCAAAACATCGGCAGAAACCTGCAGCGCTTCAATGATACGCACGAATGTGTCCAGCTTCATCCGTGTTTTTCCCAGTTCAATATCGCTTACATGTGGCAAAGAAATGTTGGCCTTTACGGACAAATCTGCCTGACTCATTCCGTTACTTATTCTAACCTCTCGAATCCTTGCGCCGACTTTTTTGTAAACAGTCATTGCTATATCGTCCATCAAGCCACCTCTTTTCACCTATAGGCTATATTATAGTTTAGTATATAGGTTGCAGCCTATAAAATATATGGCCTGCAAACGAGGTTATAGCCTATGCACTATAATAAAACTGCCAAAAAATTTAACTGGAGGTTTTGTTATGGAAGCAAACTACAAACTAATTGGCAAAAGAATCCGCATACACAGAAAGAAAAGAGGCCTATCACAGCTTGCGCTCGCAGGAGAGATCTACTGTTCGCCACCATACATAAGTCTCATCGAAAGCGGCAAAAAGAGCATGAGCCTGGATACCTTCATTATGATTGCAAATGCGCTTAATGCTACTGCTGATGAACTTCTCAGCGACAATCTTACGAATACTGTTAAGGTGTCAAACCACGAATTTGCATCGCTTTTAACGGACTGTTCTGATTTTGAGAAAAAGGTCATGTACGATCTAGCAGTTGCAGCAAAGGCATCGCTTCGTAAAAATCAAGTGCCGTCCCGTTGAATAGGTTGTATTATAATTCTCGAATTGCGTGAATGGAATACACCGGGAGTTATGCGATATACTCCTGGTTATTTTTTGTATTCTCACTAATTCCAACGGAATTATAATGTAATTCGATTTTGCATACTTGCATTTTGGAGAAGAGTGATGTATAGTATGGGCACTTTGAAAGCATCAAATACCACATGAAGGAAGGTGAAGAAATGATTACCTATGGTGAGTTCAAAAAATTATTTGATGTAATACCGGGCGAACCGGAATTTGAATTGTACTTCGACCACACTGAAAACACCTATATGATTATCAAGCATGATCACCGGGTAACATTTCAACGCTGTGGTTACATGACAGGATCGGGAGAAGCAGAATACAGTTCCTTATCTGATCTTTATTCTGCCAATCTCATAGATGGGATTTGTTTGCAGGATGACTGGACACACATCAAAGATATTGTGATTGATTCGACCTTTAGTGTGCTTACGGATTTGGATGACCTGCTTACTATCTATAACCTGGAAGTATGATACGAATGCCGCTTCGCAATTTGCGAGGCGGCATTTTTTGTCCGAGTTATAGGACTGAATTATTGATACTCTATCTTTGTCAAAGTGCCCATTTTTTACATTTTCGCAAATCCCATTTACATTTTCGTGCTTTTTGAGATTTTTGGAGAGTGCATTGGTATAATGTAAAGAATAGGAGAATTAAGGAGAATCGTTAATGAAAAACGCATTGAAAACTATGAATGGAAGCATCTATTCCCCCAACTATACGGGGCACGAGTTTATTATTTGTCAACAATCAGACTGCCGATCCTCCAATGTGGTATTCTCCCCCATAAAGCATAATGGATACGACTACTTGATTGCAAAGATTGATTGTAGCGGAAACATTGGTCCTTTGAGAGAAGCATTACGAGAAATACGAGTGGTTGCTACTCCGTTGCCGATCCGTACATTAACAACTGTAAGAATACCGCACTACATGGGTTGCGCTGCTACCGGTGTTGATTGGAGTGTGGTTTCCAAACTTATTCAAGAGGAACTTCTGGATCACAACATTCCTGTTGAGATCTGGGACGAAGGAAAGGAGAACTGAAGATGGTTTACTACACAGGTGATATTCATGGCGGAAAATATGAGATTGTCCGCTTTTGCAAAAGGATGAATTTGACTACAGAGGACATTATCGTGATTCTTGGCGATGTTGGAGCCAACTATTATGAAAACGAAAGAGATGACGAACTGAAACGGGCGTTCAGCAGATTGAAACCTACAATTTTCTGCATCCATGGCAACCACGAAATTCGACCAGCCAACATCCCTACCTATGTAACGAAAGACTGGAACGGCGGTACGGTATGGTATGAAGGGAAATATCCTAACATTCTGTTTGCCAAGGATGGTGAGATCTACACAATGGACGGATTAACCCATGTGGTGATCGGTGGCGCATACAGTGTAGACAAATATTACCGTATCGTCCGTCATTATGGTTGGTGGCCTGATGAGCAACCGTCTGATGAAATCAAAGAATATGTGGAGAAGCAAATTAAAGGGAAGCACTTTGATGTCATTCTGTCTCACACATGCCCGTTTAAGTACGAGCCGGTGGAGGCGTTTCTGCCCATGATCGACCAAAGCACAGTAGATGCCAGCACAGAGAAATGGCTGGACAAGATTGAAGAAACTGCTGATTATGATGCTTGGCTGTGCGGTCACTGGCACATCAGCAAACGGATTGACAAGCTGCAGTTTATGTATCGTGACTTCATCTGCAGCGACGATCTGAAGCAAAGAAACAAACTGAGTTAGAAACTGGAGGTGGTAAAGATGATGTTCTTTACTGCAGATAACCACTTCGATCACGCAAACATTATTGAGTTATGCAACCGTCCTTATGAATCTGTGGAACACATGAATGAGGACATGATTGAAAATTGGAATGATAAGCTCACCAATAACGATGAAATTCTTATCGCCGGTGATATGTTCTTTCGGAGCCAGAATCCGGAGGCAATCCTGCGGCGGCTTCGTGGTAAGAAGTATTTGATTATTGGTAATCACGATACCTGGATTAAGAGGGTGGATGTGGACAAGTATTTTAAGGAAGTTAGCCATTATCTTGTTACCAATGATGGCAGGCGCGGATTGGTGGTTTGCCATTATCCGCAGCTTAGCTGGCCACATGCACAACGGTTCTATATGGTTCACGGACACATTCATGCTGACACAAGAAGTGACTACTGGCCTCTCCTTGTGGCGAGAGATCGTGTATTGAATGCCGGTGTAGATATTAACGGATTTGCGCCGGTTACTTTTGAAGAAATGCTCGAAAATAATATTAGATTTAAGGCAGCACATTCATGTGCTGCACCAAAGGAAGGAGTGCAGTTTAATGGGAAGAACTGAGAATGTTCAGATTTTTGATGATACCCGGAAAATGTGCAAGAGCAATCCGGAACTTATCAATGCGATCCGGGCCTCTGCGAAGGGGCAGGAGTATATCTTAGAGGCAGACACATTTGAAGCTAAAGCACAAGAATATTCTGAACCGGCAAGAATCGTTGTGTCGAAGAAGCGCACTTTTGAAGCTGCAAGACTCTATTTGGGGCAAAAGGTATGTGTGTTAAATTTCGCATCCTCCACAAATCCCGGTGGCGGCGTTGCTTGGGGTTCTACTGCCCAGGAGGAAGCCCTGTGCCGGTGTTCCACACTCTACTGCAATCTGACATCGCCCGATGCTTGGAAAGCTTTCTACGAGCCTCACAGGAGCAAAAACAACCCCTTATATAACGATGATTGTATCTATACCCCCGATGTGATGGTTTTCAAAACAGATACGATCTTTCCGGAAACAATGCCTGCAGATGAATGGTGGAAAGTCAATGTCATTACCTGCGCTGCGCCTAACCTTCGGAATGATAGGGACGGCAGTGTACGGGTTACTATCAGCAACAGTGAGTTACGCAACCTACATATAAAGCGGATGCGGCGCATCCTGGACATTGCTGCTGCGCGGGGAAATGAAGTGATTGTTTTGGGAGCCTTTGGCTGCGGAGCATTTAGGAATCCGCCAGAGATAGTGGCAGCTGCACTGAAGCAGGTAGCCAATGAATACAAGTTCCGGTTCAAAACAATAGAGTTTGCGGTTTACTGTTCTCCAAGGGATGATCGTAACTACCAAGTATTCCGTCAGACAATCGGAGGTTAGTATGGCAGAAGAAACATCCATACCAAACGAGTTGAAGGAACTGTTCGCCAAATACGAAGAGCTAAAAGTAGGTATTCTCAGCCGGTACACCCAGCTTGTTTCTGCCGTTCTCAACGGAGAAATCACTGATGAGAATGATATGGAAGATATAATGGATGGGTTATTAGACTACGGCGATGACGAGCGCTTTCTGTCACTGTATAAGAAGATATGCAGACATATTTACTACGAACATCCGAAACTGGTTGGAGAACATGTCAATTTATACCGTATGATATTTGAAGAAAAAGAGGATGCCTAATTGCGGCAAGCAGGCATCCAAAAGGAGGTGGATGCCGCAATGATTTATGTCATGGCAGATATTCATGGCAATATGCGCCGATTTAAGTCGGTAATGAATCAAATCAATCTGCAGCCAGAGGACACCTTGTATGTCCTTGGTGATGTAGTAGACCGTTATCCAGATGGAATAAAGATCCTGCGTATGATTATGTCCATGCCAAATGCTAAGATGCTCTTGGGAAACCACGAGTACATGATGATGAATGCCATCGGAGATGGACAGGAAGAAACGGGCATGCTTTTGGGGGATCGTGCAAAAAGACTGTGGTATCGTAACGGTGGTCAAGTAACACACGAATACTTGAAACACATTCGCAAATCCATCCGGGAGGAAGTATTCTCCTTTCTCCGTCAGTTGCCCTATAACATTGATGTGGAAGTGAATGGTATCAAGTACAAGCTCGTACACGCTTCTCCTTTGGAGAACTTTACGACATCACACTATTATAGCAGTAGATACCGGAGCAAGGCAGAATTTGCGATCTGGGAACGATGGAACGAAACTATGCCAGTACCCGAAGGGTATGTGATGATCTTTGGTCATACGCCCACAATTCACTTCCATTACGAGGAACCTTTGCGTATTTGGAAAAGTGACGAAGCTATAGGTATTGACTGCGGCTGCGGATATGCCGATGGGCGGTTGGCCTGCCTTCGGCTGGACGATATGAAAGAGTTTTATTCTGACGAAAAGGAGGGAGAAAATGGCTGAAATAATTAAGGCACCAGCAATACGGCACTATATGCACTGGCTGCACAATGCAGGTTCCACCTTTAGCAAGGAAATGACTTATGACGAAAAAAGCTATCCATTGATCGACGAACTGTATCAAGAACTGCGAAAGGTAAAGCCATGCGGTGATCGCAATATGCGAGAACTATGGCTTCGATCTGACAGAGGAACCCTTGCTGATCTCGGTGATATGGACGAGCTGATTGCTGATGGGGAGTTTGAGAGCGAGGAAGAAGCAAGAAACTATTGGGAAGATATGTTTCCGGAGCAGGACTACTGGTATTTGTTACAGACAATCGAAGATGAAGATACTGGGTATCGTGCAATCTTTGTTGGGCACGAGTTCTTAATTGAAGTTGATCCCAGGTATCAGAAAACATCACTCATCTATGACATTTCTGAATTTGTACAATGGATGCTGCATGAAGTAAAACGGTGCATCACAGAATTGGAGGAAGGCACATACAACGATAATGTGCGGAATAATCTGCCTGCGAAGCATCGTACTGGCACGATTACCCGCAAAGAACTCTTTGATATATTCCCGGAAGAGCGCGAAGATCTGTTTCAGAACCTTTCCAATGAAGATAAACAGGCATTTATCGCTTGTGCTACTGAAGCAATGCCAGAGCAAAGATTGCATAGTATGACTGCTAACGACTTCTATCGGTTCTGTTCTTACGGGTATGAGGCGAATGGATATAAGGGAACTGAACGCACCCCCATGGAACAGTATTTCCTTCACGCAGATGGACGGGACGATGAATTGAGAGAGATCGACCCGGATTCTCCGGAGGCATTCCATAAGTGGTTGACTGAACGAAAATACCGTGGCGGGCATCCCTGGGAAGTGTGTCGGGGCGGTAATTCCACGCATGTTTCTCTATATGTTTCTAATGATGAAGATGGATATTATCTCACCCTTGCAGGATCGTCACGAGTGAGAACTATCGAAACAGTTAAGTTCTATTTGGCGCTACAGCGCAAGGGACTGCCTGTGCGCCTGCGTGAAGCAGCTATTCTTGTAGAAAGACTCCAGGAAACTGAAAAGATCGGCATCGTCCCAGAGGGTATATGGCCAGTTTACTGTGAAGGCATGTTCCCTGGAGAGCATATTATCGCGTTCCGCAATCTGCCAAATGACAAACAGGGAGAAATTGTGCAGCACTGTGTATGGCGGGATATTTCAGAAATTCATCTTCTCTAATGAACTAACAAAAATGACGGGCCGTCTTGGTTGTGCCAGACGACCCGTTTTTCTCTTATAAATTATTCATCAAACCAACACTTCTTCATACCACGCAGAAAGCTTTGCGTGATCGTATAACCGGAACTCTCTCCAATAATCGAATCTACACCGCAGAAAGGACAAATAGCAGTCCCCGTCTTGTCACAAGGGTTATCATCAACGATCCATTCTTCTATCTGGATAGGGTTAAAAATACGCAAGCAGTAGAAACAGCCGCACACCTTATCTTGTTTGAGTGCGTCCATGTGATTGTTGGAATGATGATGAGCCTTAATGTAATCATCAAACTGCATATCAATCTTCTCCACCAGGGGTATTATCTTTAGCTTCGTGGACAACAAATAGTCCTTCGGCAATCAATCGTTCCCAATCAGCTGCCAACATCCTGGTTTTCTTGTTTATCCCGTAGTAGTGATCCCGTTGATAGAGATAACCTTCATCCAACATCCGGGTAAGCACTTGTTTGACAGGATACCCTTCCAGATGATGCTTTTTGGCTACTGCCTCTACAGTACCTGAGAAAGTCGAGATAATCTTGCCGGAGTCCACACAGTAGGCCAAGTTGTCGATAATATAATCGCGGTAGTGAATGTAGATTTCATCTTCACTGGGGAGCAGAATGGTTTCGGTTGCCGCAGCACGAAGCATTCCGCTATAGGCTCCATTCACACCATAGCTTATTACCTTTTTTCTATGCTCTGTAAGGAATTTGACAACAGACCGGAAATTGCCCTCGCCGGTAAAAAGCACATAGTTTGGTATGTTCCTATACTTAACCGCACTTCGGTAGATATGATCCAACATAATAAAGTCGGTTGTGTCTTTGTTGCGATATGTATTAGAATCCTTGGTGTCGTAAACCCTGTCCGCTATGGTTTCGAGATAAGCCTTTTCTTCGGAAATTGCAGGCTTGGAAAAATCCGCAAAAACCTCCATGTAATCAATTCGATATTTACTCTCTATCTCTTTGCGCCATGCGGACACATTGGGTTTGAAACCCCATTTTGACAGATATGAGTAATACCAATGTTCGTAATCAACAAAGACAACCGCTTTTGGTTTCAGCTTTTCTCTAAACCATTTCCTCACGAAAATCCACCTCTGCTTTTTTTCTATTGTATCAAAAAATGGTTGTATTTTCAATCATTTCCGATTACTCAGAAAGCGCATCGGAGAATCTTTCCTCATATTCGCTCGTATCATATCCGGCACTTTCCATTTCTGCTAGGAGCGCTTTTAGAAGTGCTGGCCGTGATGTGATGGTATCTAAAAAAACTTCATCTTTTTCATCGTCAGATGCCACATCGTCAAAATAGTAACAGAAAATATGTAGGCGAACACCAGTTCCTTCTGGATTAAAAGTAACACTGTCTGTGCGAGACGCAATCTCTTTTAATTGTTCCAATTCTTCGGGGCAACCGAACTCTATAAAGGGAAGTGTGAGATCAATTATCGCATCCCACTTGTCATAACGCACCTCAGCCCGTATTTTGCCGCCCCATTTTTTAGCCATGTGGTCACAGATGTCGCGCACATATTCATAATTCGCTTTCCACACAGGATTGATAATTTTGGGAAGTTTCTGCATAGCTACGGAATAAGCATGAAAGAAACCAGTATCAACAGCACGATCAAATACCAGCGCACTTGGAGATGTGTCTGCCTTTTCTAATTCGATTCTGCGTTCTTCTGCATAATCGTGTTCGTACAATATATTCTCCATTACAATTCACTCCCTTGTGTTTTTGTTAATTCAAATACAAGTCCCAGTCAGAGTTCTTCACGCCAACTTCCAAAAGTTTCTGAGCGACCTCTGCAGCACTCTTCTTTCCAAAGTTCCTTATAACACGGATTTGATCTTCAGTAAGACGAGCCACATCGCCTATGGTTTTACAATTCTTTGTAATTAGGCAGTTGCGTGAACGCATCGACAGATTAAGGTGTTCCATAGGCATATTCAGTACATGCTCTGGCCCTAGTTTTCGAACTACACCTCTTTGACCATCAATAACACCGTCTGCATAACCGGCACGATGCCCCTCGGTGTACCCTCTGTTATATTCACTCTTGGCACGATATTGCGCAAACCCATCAATACCCAGTTTGATGTAGTTCCATCGGTATGGGTATCTTAACCGCATTAGTGCTTTGCTTTCAATTTGCCGCACTCTGCCCTGCGATATAGAAAACTCAGAGGCAATATCGCTAATAGTATGGCCTTCCTCGTATCGCAAATGCAACACATCTCTCTCACGATCTTCAAGAGTGAAGAGAGCATAGTACAGGCCTGCGGCGTTTTCTTTAGAAAATGCGTCCGGTATCTCTAGTTTTGTGCCTTCAACGATGGCATCCAAAAGATTGTGCGGATAACAAGTCTTTGAAGTGCTGGATATGTTGTTACTCATTTTCTGCCCTCCGGAAAAACTTCTCGTATACTTCGTTTTCAATAGAGAACAGATTAAAACCTGTTGCTTTGGAAAGGATCAAGGAGTATGTGTCAGTGATAACACTGTCAGGTGTATAACCGGGTACGACAAGAGGGAGGAAGCGATCTGCAAATAAGAAACCGAAATAATGAGCAATTTTATATCCCTCTGTTTCTATTGTGCAATAAAAATCGCTAATGTCATCCGTCAGTTCCAGGCGGTTACTCTTCTTTAGTGCATCGTTGAAAGCATTGATAACCTCTTGCGGTTGATGGGTATGAGGTAAAGTGTGTAGTCTGCGCTCCCGGTGTAAATCTTCAAAATCCCCGTGCAGCATCAACGCATTTACTGGGGCATTAAAGCAATCAAGATTGTACTGGAAGCCTTGCCATCCAATGTATAGCAGTTCGTATCCATAACGGACTTCTAATGCTGCTAAGTATTCCTCGGCAGACGGACTAACACCTTCGACGGATTCCAGAAGTTTCTTTGCGGCTTGTTTATATTTCTGTTCCTCCGCGGAAAACTGAGGATTGATTTCAGTAAGTATTTCTTTGATACTCGTTAAAATCTGCTTTGGATTTGCAATTTGATTAAATAGGGATTCAACAGTCAACATTACAAAACTTTCCTTTCGTATTCATAGATTCTCGTTCCTGCCAGATATGTCTAAATAAATTATAGCATAGTTCTGACGGAATTAGAATACACAATATGCTGTGTCGAAGTCGTAGGAAAGTTGTCGGAAAATAAAATAACAGGTAATCGCTTGTGCGACTACCTGTTCATATTACTTTTCCTCGCTTGAATATGCCTCCACATAGGCTCGAACAGACTGAAGGAGGCGGTTCTGCTCGTTTTCTGGCAAAGAACTGATAAGCAAGGTGATCTCAGTTGCCGGTATGGTCTTTGAGTGGTTAATTACATCTTGCAGCAAATAATCTCCCGACACACCAAGTATGTTAGCCAGCTTAATCATTGTTTCAAGTTTGGGCGGCTTTTGCCCTCGCTCTAAGACACTAACATGCATAGGACTAAGATCTACGATCTCTGCAAGTTGTTCCTGGGTGAGTTTCTTCGCTTCACGGGCGATCTTAATTCGTCGCCCAATCGGTTTTGAATCCATGGAAACCCTCCCTCCAGAACTATCTTTTCGTTCTAGAATACAGTATATCCATGAATCGCAGTTAGGAACAGAAGTTAAAATACATAGCAACTATGTCAACTGGAATTAGTTTAATTCCAAACCTCTCTTGTACCCAGAGCGTAGTTCTACAGCAATATTCTAACACTAGAGGCAACATAAGTCTGCTATATCCCAAGATCGTCTTCTTTCAGCAACTCGGTTATTGGTACTCCCAATGCTCTAGCGAAAATTACCAAATCAATATCCGTCACAAACCGTTCTCCGTTTTCCACCCGGCGAATAAAGTAATGGTCTACATCAAAACCAAGAAGCTGCATTTTGACTGCAAGTTTTCGTTGTGATAGCTTTTTGCTTTTTCGTATTTGTGCAACTCTGTGACCGCAAAGGTTATTGGTTCCATCGGCAGCTTTAATCTTAAACATAGCATCCCCCGTAGTGTTGAACACTGTTTACTTTTTTCATATTTTATGCTAAAATTGGGGGCAGAATGGTGAATGGTGTTCAATACTACGCAAAAGGTTGCACAGATTTGACTATTTGGGTTTGCAATTATAGAGGGAGGTTTTGAATTATGAAGAATTGTCCAGTATGCGGAAATCTCGTGAAAGACGATGAAAAGACTTGTGCTCATTGCAGACATAACTTCTTTGAAGATGCCGATCATAGCAATGTTGCATCCTCTGCTATGAGAGATCCGTTGAAGTATTCTAAGGAAGCTGTCGAAGAAAAGATTGCTAAATATTATAATGACACATATTTAGCAGCAAATAGCAGCGGCAAATATATTGTTCTTTCGGATGAAACAAGTGTCGAAGGAACTGTGTGCAATGTGATTGTTAGGTATTTGAATGATAACGAAGATTCTGTGCCTATTGCTGATGTTTCTATGGATATGTTATCCGGTGAATGTAAAATATCATCGCGCTCAGCAAAAAAGAAGAAGTCTGATGCTCCAATTTCAAGCAGGAACATACTCAGTATTGTTCTAGTTGTAGCGGCAGCTATTGCCTGGATGGCAGCACCGTTTATTGCTATAACAGGATACCAAAAGGGTGATCAACTAAGTGCGTTAGCGATACTAATAGGCGATTTCACCATGATCGGTGAGGTTTATGAAACTCGACAATTCTGGGTTGCCATTGCTTCTGCTATCTGTATGGTCATTTGTTTCGTTTGCCTTTGCAAAAAAGAAGGGGGCGCAGCAAGGGTTTCTGCACTTATTTGCGATGGCATAATGAGCCTCATTCTCGTGCAGGTTTATAATGTATCTTATAATTTTTCAGAGGGACTGGAAGATTTCATCGGAAGCGGTTTCTGGATCATTTTTGCCCTGATGTTAATAGTTGCTTTTGTAAGCGAAAAGCAAGACTGACACTCTTTCGGAGGTGCATATGGAACCAGTTGGAATGATAACCAGCATTGTAATTTTTCTCATAATACTTGCTACTGCTCTGCTAAGCGGTTCTGCCGATGCTTTGCTTGAAAACTTTTCGGGTATAAGCTGGATAGTTCTGTTAGTTTTTATTGTCATTGCTCTTTTTCAAGCAAACAAATGCGTAAAGCACAAAGCAAATCCTTTGATTGCCTACATTTGCCAAGTGACCAGCAATCTTTGTTTTGCTTTCTTTGTCATGCTTACAATGCGAGATCTAGCGCTAGTTGCATCTGAGGGAGTAATGGGTTTGTTTGGGTTCATAATCCTTGTTCCGTTTTATGGAATCGGTATGGGAATATGTCGGTGTCCCAATATGCTAAGTAGTGGAGTGACCGAAGATCCTGCGCTTCTGCTGATTGATGCTGTTGCTACGCCTGCGCTGATCTTGTTAGCATGTTGGATTTTTGGGTTCTTTGATTCTGTACCAGTAGTCTGGGATTCATTATTTCAGTTTTGAGAAAATCAAGTAAATTTCTACGGTGTAATAATTTGTGAGGGTTTTATGAAAAGAATAGTGTCATTACTAATAGCCTTTGCGTTGATTCTTTCCACTACGGCGGCTATGCCCATTTCCTCCTATGCTAGTACCACAGAGGGGTACTATGATGTTATTGAAGATTACGCACTTTCTATAGGTTTCTCTACACTTGATGAATATGACAAAAAACAGTGTAAAGGCCTTCTTTACGACCTTAATGGTGATGGGCAAGATGAACTGATTGTGCAGCACCTAAAAAAAGGTTCTTCGGCGTATAGTGTATGGACTATGAATAATGGGAAACCGCAATGCGTTCTTGAAGATCCTTATTTGTCTGGACGATATGTTAATATGTATATTGCAGAATATGGTGGCAAAACATATTTCGTTTTGAACTCGTGGATCGGCGGTTCAGACGGTGGTTATATCGAATGGTTGTTTTATGATGTAAATACAAATCCGTATAAATTGGCATATAACCTGGGCGAAGGGTCTAATTATGATGGATCGGGAACATCGACCAGCTTCATCAACAAGACGGGAGATAGCAGTACATATAAGCAAGTGTATTCTTGCCTTGATGGTTCGGTAGAAATACCATTTGAAAAAGAAGCACCCATGTTTGATGTACTGATGGAAAACCTTCGTAACGGAGCTTCGTCAGAAATGGAACATCCGTACATTTCAATAATCAAAGGTGCGATTGAATCTACAAAGAATGTTTACAGTTCCTCTGAGGGTTTGGGCTTTTTGCACGATGTTGATAATAATGGCATTGATGAATTGATCATGGTGTATTCTGACTATGTAAATTCTCAGCCGACTACTGTATGTAGCATATATACAACAGATGGAACTTATCCTGTAGCTTTATGCGATCAAACAAGACTTTTTCCGGATATTGGTGGCGTCAGTGGCTATGTTTCTGTATCGCAGAATGGTGCCGCCAAGTACATTGAAGTACATGCCAATACTACTGAGGTAGCTGGCGATGAGGGTTATTTTAGCGGCTTTTGGGTTGTGTCCTCTGTGGATGGAACAACACTGGTTCGGGAGGCAGAGGTTAAATTTGAAGGAACGCATAACTACAAAACCGACAATGACTTATTCCAAGAAACCTATATCCTAATTGATGGGAAAGAGGTTGATTATCAAACTTATAAAACCTGGGCAGAAGGTTTTAAGAAGCTTGAAGTGATCTCCATCGGAATGGCTGATCAAGAACAGACTAGCGGTGTTGTGACATTGCGCGAGTTGATTGACATTCTAAGGAATGCCGATAACGGCGGGCAAGAGGAAACGCCCCAGCCTTCCTATTCTGTTGAAGAAATAGAAAAAATGGTTGCTGATTATTATAATCAGAATTATTACAGTGACGAGAATCCTGGAAAGTATGTTGTCTTTCATGCAGATACCTATGTAAATGATAATAATTGCAACACTGTTGTGAGATTTCAAAGCTCTAGCGATTCACCGGATGTACCGGCGAATGTGGTTGTCGCCTATGTTTCGGTCAATATGATTACGGGCAAGATGACAATTGAAACTGTTGATGGAAACATTGATGTACAGTTGTTTAATCCTAACGGAGATAATACTGTTGCAGGTGTACCATCGCCGGTTTCGACAGTGAGTTCTTTCAATAATTTCTTTGTTGCTAATTATTATGAAAATCTCAATGAGATGTATCAGTACGATTCTGCAGCAAAAGGGATAGTAGAAAACTCAACAAAGTTCCAAATTGACTGGAATAGCTGTCTAAGCGCGCTGTCTAACAAAGAATACATTGACATTACCAAATTTGAGAACCATCCAGAGTATTACTATCAAGCGGTGCTGTTTGAAAGCTTGTTGCAGACGAAATTGGATGACGACTATTTAGCAGCTCTTGCAGGCCAAATTCTAAATTCTTCGATTGATGCGCTGTCATACTATGTATCCGTTGATGCAAACTTTAACAACTATGAAGATGCACTAAAACAGAAGCTTAATAAAGCAATGACAGACTTTAGCATTGACTCTGTTCAGTACAATCGTCTGAAGGATTATTATGGTCAGTATTGCGAGCAGATCGCTTCTTACGAAACCATGAAAGGCATTTATGATTTAGTAGTTAAAGCTGATGGTACTATCGAGGACTTTTTTATTGCACTTAGCAACTACTCCAGTATCCGAATGGTCAGCGATGAAAGTATTGCCGCACTGCGATACTTGAAAGCACAACTGGAAACCTCAACCAATGCAGAAGATCAGTACATACTGAAAGCAGTTACAAATGTAATTGCTTCTCTTGAGCGCACCATGAACGAACAGCTTCTGCTAAATTGTATGGGTACTGCCAAAGATCTCTTATGGGGAGTTTTCTGGGCTGCAATAGGAGATGCTTTCCCACAAATGCTTGCGATGGACATAGCCAACTTTACCATCGACACAGGTTTAGCACTATCGAATGTTTTCTTCCCAACCACTATTTCCGCAGACAGTTATTGTAAGATATATGCTGATTATGCTATTGAAACAGTGACCCGAAAGGCACTGAACGAAGCATATACAACCTATGCGCAAAACCCAACTGAAGAACTTGCCGCAATAACGGTTGGCCTTTACGATCTGCTTGGTTACACATTTACCCATGAAATAGAGGTAGCATCGGTTCTGTCCGAGCAGCTTCATAAAGACGGATTGATCAATGGCATCAAGAATCTTTTCGTGGGAAAGAACATGGAAACCTATGAATATGAGCAAGCATGTATAGAAGCATACCGTGCATATTTGAATGAAATTACAGCTGTAAAAATTGAAGCACAGACAGAGTATGGTTTGGCAATAGGCACACTTCAGCCAGTAGTAATCGTCTATATGGTCAATGGGAAAGTGCTGTACACAAGCGAAGCAGTTGTGACAACGGGAGAGAATTATGATCTGACCAGCACTGGATATACTTTCCCCAACTTCATTGATCTTCGTATTGACATCGGTGGATATTACACGGATGAAAACTTAACAAACGCATATAATGAAGAGCCTGTCACTAAACCCCTTTCGCTATACTGCAATCTGTTGTTGAGCAAAGCATCTGATGGCACTCCTGTCTTGGTGGATCATTCCACCGGCATATCGGTTACATGTGGCACCGGCATGACAAATTACACTCTGCAAACCCAGGCTATTACTGAAGGAAGCCTATTTGACACTGTTAGCGAAGATCACAATGGCGCAGATATTGACCTCTATGACATTTCTTTGTATGAGGGAGGCAAATCGGTACAGCCCAACGAAAAGGTTACAGTAGAAATCCCCGTGGATAAAACACACGCAAACAAAAAAGGTGCAGTTTATCATGTTGATGAAAACGGGAATTATGAGAACATGAACGCGGTTTATGAGAATCAAGCATATCGCTTTGATACTACTCATTTCAGCAATTATGTGATCGTGTATGAATCGTCCTCGTCTATTTGGCCTGTTTTGATTTGCTTTATTTCTGTGATTATCGCTGCAGGAGCTGCCTATACCGTATGGACTTATCGTAAGAAGAAAAATTCCAAGCAATCATAATATCCAAGGGAGGTTTCGCACCAAAATGTAAGCGAAACCTCCCGGAACTTTTTTGGCAGAAAATATCCCCTGTTCACGATAGAACAGGGGATATTCTTACTTTTGGGTTAGTGCTTGGTACATCTTCATCAGTTCAGCAACACATTCCGTTTCCGTATTCAGTTTGCCCCAGAAACCATAGGCCTGCATAACTGCTTTGTCATTAAGTTGATGAGCCTTTAACAGTTCTGGATACAGCCACATCTTGTCGCCATAAAGATCCGCCATTGAGCAATCGGGATACAATGCGCGCGCATCCAGGATCGCTTTTGCTGTTTGTGATATTCTTGCGACTTGTTCTTCGTTGGGGGTTGGCCATGGGAAGTTGTTGTACACAACATCCTTAGAATACCGATAGTCGCTCTTTAGTCTGCCACATACTGCGCGCATCCATGCCATATGGACATTTGATGTTAGAATGCCAAAGTGATACAGATTTGCGTTAGGAATAGTAATGACAAGGTTTGTTGCGATGGTGTTCTTGTCTAAGAAACCCATTGGCACATATCTTCTTCGTTCCGAAGAAACAGCGGGAACCACAATAAATGTATCAGGGTTATTTGTTTCTCTGAAAAGAGTTGGGCGTTCTGCCAGTTTTCTTCGCCCAGCATCCGGAGAAGTTTCTCTGTCAAGTTTGCAAGCTTCAACCCTTTTCATAACAGCGGGCATTTTAAGCAATTCTACTGGATTGGCACCTACAAGCCACAAACAATATCTTTTTCGATTGTTAATAAACTCTGCCGATCCCACCAACTGTTTAATATACTTAACGGAATTAGGTTCTGCAGCAACAAAGGCGTCATATTCATCTGCTTCAATAATGAGGTGCCCTCCATCTGCTGGTCTGTTACCTGTTGTCATATTAGGCACATCACAAATTGGTGTTGATCGGTTGTCTATAAAGACAGAGGGGGCATCAATCAAGTAGGCGTTGATATTCTCAACCACCTGTTTCCGTTCAGATGTAAACAGATATTTTCTACCAGTATTGGGTGCAACGCTAAATCCTACGATAACACAATGGACATGAGCTTTGAGACTTGCTTCACTATCCCAACGGAAAGTCCGATGCGCAAAGTCAATGTGAATCCCAAAACGGTCATACAGTGGCTTCCAAACCCCCGCAACTTGTTCGCCTTGTGTAATGGAGTTTGTAGAAACGAACGCAGTGCGGATGTTGGTAGAGACCATCATTTGAGCCGACTTGAAATACCAACCTGCAACATAGTCTATCTTGCCAGCGGTCTTATAAGGCTTTCCTTTCTCGTCTACATAGATTGACAGAATATCATCTTTTTGCTCTTTGCTTTGTAGGGAGTAGCCAACAAAAGGTGGATTACCCATAATGTAATTCAGCTTAGCTTTCGGCACAATGGTTTCCCAATCGGTCCGGAGCGCATTTCCCTCGATGATGTTCGCATATGAAGTCAGCGGCAGGAAATCCAAGTGCATCCGGACGATTGCTTCGGTTTCTTTCATCATCTGACTTTCTGCGATCCACAATGCAGTCTTTGCAACAGTAACCGCAAAGTCGTTAATTTCAATGCCGTAGAACTGACCGATAGAAACCTGGATGGGGTTAATATATTCGCCCAAAATCTGCTGATCCTCTTGCTGCAGCGAAATCACCTGGTTTTCCAAACGGCGCAAGGACAGATATGTTTCCGTCAAGAAATTACCGGAGCCACACGCGGGATCGAGGAAAGTAAGTTTAGCGAGTTTTTTCTGGAAGTCAGACAGCTTTTGATTCCTTGTTTTCTTAACAGTAATTGCTGCAATAGCATCCAGTTCGGCAGTCAAATCATTGAAAAACAGTGGGTCAATTACTTTGTGAATGTTTTCAATGGAGGTATAGTGCATACCACCGCTGCGCCGGGTTTCTGGGTTCAAAGTAGATTCAAATACAGCACCGAAGATCGTAGGACTAATACTGCTCCAGTTAAAATCTTCACTGGCTTTACTCAAAAGCAGTTCGATAATTTCTTCCGTGAAACGGGGAACAATAATATTTTCGTCAGCGAACAAACCGCCGTTGACATAGGGAAATGCAGCCAAATCTTCGTCCATGTAAGGATCACGATCGTCTACCTTTGTATCCAGCACTTTGAAAAGATCAATGAGCGCCTTGCGGATATTCTTAGGCTGGAATGTACTGAGATAGTCATGGAACATAGTATGGCTTCCAAAAATGCCTGCATCCTCTGCATACAAGCAGAACACCAACCGAACACAGAGTGCATTCAAACTTTTCAGTTCTTCCTCGCTTGCGGGACTGTTGTATTGCTTCAGCAGTGCATCGTAGAGTTTACCCACCAAGTCACCGGCCTGCAGAGAGATTTCCATTTCTTTTTGAATCCTCTCGTTGCCGGCATCCACGAGGAACTGTAGCCGATGATATTCCTTTTCTAACTCTTCCAATCGGATGATCTCCGGAGTGTCATTAGGACGGTTCATATCGTGGATATGGAACTCTTTGAAATTACATACAACGATCCAACGAGGATTCATGTTATGAGGAAGGAAGCCTGCATAACGGCGAGCTTGCCCATAGGGGGTTAACATTGTCCCATCCGATTGCTTATAACCCCTTTGGAGGTCTATATCCATGCCTTTCTGTTCGATCAGCACATGGGTATCTTTTATATATCCGTCAATAAAGCTGGTATGGTCCAACTTCACGCGAACTTCAAAGTCGATTGCTTCAGTAGGCTGCTCAACACCAAACACATTTTGGAGCAGGGAAATCCAAAATAGTTGAGTCTCCTGTTTTTCATCGCCCCGGCCTGCCCAGGTTTTTGCAAACTGTTTGGCGGCTGCTTTTTGCTGCACATCAGTCATAGGGATGCTCCCTTCGTTGGTTTGCACCCATTATACAGGAAAAGTTGGTAAAAGTCTATAAATGCGTAAAAAATCCCGGCAGTTATGCCGGGATCATCAATTTAGGCTGCATCCTGCAGCATGGAGTGTTTGCACCCTCACTATGTATATGTATGAAGTTGCACTAAAAGTGACACGATTATGGACAAAAGCGAGTAATTTTCCTATAATTGCATCAGTCCGTTATGTTGGACTGTTCACGATATATAATTGGGCATATAAAACCCAAAGGAGCTGACCGTGATGAGCAATATTATAGCTGAAACCCAACGGATCGTTCTTCGTCTGATTGAGGATGCGGACCGTGATTTAATCTTCAAACTTTCAAAGGAGTCAATGATGATCTCTGCGCTACCGCAGGATGATAAGTTCCAAGAAATGTACAAGCAGACATGTTGGGAAGAAGTCAACCGCCCTTCGATTTTCAATGTCCTAATCTTCCTCAAAGACACCGGCGAATTTATCGGCAAGATCTGTATGCAATTCATTGATGACCCTTTGCCCGAATTAGGCATTGACCTCTTGAAAAAATTTCAGAATTTTGGATACGGCCCGGAAGCAATTATTGCGTTTGCAAATTGGTATGGACAAGTACATAGTTTGTCGCAAATTAGGGTTCGTATCAGCAAGGAAAATGACCATAGCAGGCATGTGTTTGAAAAGTTAGGTGCAGTTTATAGCGAGGACACCCCTTCAGTTAACCCAGGTTTTGTAGCAATGATGAAGGATCTTCTCCCGGATGCGGATATATCCGCACTTACATTAAACAATGTTCGGGATTACATTCTGCATCTTCCTGTTATAGAGCAAGGGGTGTAATTACTATGGCAAAAGTGTTCAAGGAGTTAGCAAATCGCTTTCGGCACTGGGTAGTTAAAGAAAAGCAATGTAACCATTGCTGCTTATGCTGTGAATACTATAAGACTTGCAAAGAAGATTGCTGAATTATCCTTGTGCAGATGCTTCTTCAAATAAGTGCATATAGTATTCGTAGACAATCGGTGTCATCGCCACATAATACTCATATCCATACTTCCGAATAACAATAGGGGCATCTTCTGTTTCGCACAGGTTGATAATTGTTTCTGTTGTTTTGAACTGTGATGCGCGAATGATTGTTTTGATGCCTGCTTGAGCAAAGTGCGGCATGGGATTCCCATACTTCTCAATCATTCCAACAGCTTTAGCAAAAATGTACCCATTTACGACTACCAACACAGGTGTGTCCTTATCTGTAATTTTTACTGGACAACCGGCATGATTTGCTGCCCAAAAGAGGCCAGCTTTTCCTTTTACTCTGGATAACGGATGTTCAATGCTCATTTGTGTACCCCATTTTTTGACTTCTATCATTTTTAAGAAACAAGAGGATGCAAGCGGTGCTTACATCCTCTTGTCGCCATTTTCGCAACGAAACCTCTTTGAAAAGCGAGGTAAATCAATATCCAAAATTATAATTTACAATATAGTTGCTATACTTTTCTCTTCTATCACTGATTATAGCATCCCATTCCTCTTTAGATCCTTCAAAGTAGATCTTCATTTGATACCCTTCGTGATACGAATCCGCCAAGAAAAGGTCAACATCTTTCATCGCGGAAGGGATATACACAGTTTTGACGGCCATGCTTCCACCCACTGCATAATCGTAGGTTATCACATCGTGTCCAAAGTAAATACTTGAAAGGTTCATTCCGTAAAATGCTTGTTCGCCAAACCCTGTGATCCCATCGCTGATAACAACATCTGTAATTTCAGATCGAACTGCAGATGCTCTCCAAGGTGCGATTTCATCATCATCGCCTCTGCTTTCGTAGTTCGGTACGGTGCCATTACCGTAGATATACAAAGTGCCATTGGATCGGATTTCCCAAGCTACATTCTCGTTGCATCTGCCGGAGTCAAGAATCTTGTAGTCATCTTGGGCAGATGTTGCACTTGTAGGAGGTGTGTCTGCCGAACTCTGGCTATTCTCAGTAGCTGGCGTTGAGGGCGTGTCAAGGTTTAATTTGCCCTCCAAGTCAAAAACTCTATTAAAAGTTGTTTTGCAATCCAAAACAGTAAACGAGCAATTTTTCAAAGCAGCATCATAGGTTCGAGAGGAATACATTTGGACAGCATTTGTTACTGTCATAGTAGATCCGTCTGCGAAGAAAACTACATTGTTCATGTACTGGGTTTCATAGTAATAAGGTGCAGCACCATAATAATCCGTAAGAATTATAAATTCAACGATATGTTCTACATCCTTAATCCCCAAAGCAGTGGCAATGGCATCTGAATCTGTGTGTATGATACGAGTATTCTTAATTTCAAGATACCCGTTGTTACATTCATCTTCCACAGCAATAACTTCCCATTCATCGGCAAGTACATCAATAGCTTGCTCGATCAGGGATCTTTCGGTTTGGGAGATTGCTATGGTTTCATTGTTTTCAACTTCCGGGACATCCTCTTGACACGCGGTTAATAGCGATAAGGATAGTAGAAGGGCAAGAATTAACGAACATAAACGCTTCATAAATCATTTCTCCATATAAAAAAGTGCGGCTACCGAAGCAGCCGCACAAAAAACGCAGCTCCGATAGTCGCCAAACCAATCTGCCACAAACGAGTTTCCTCACACGAACAGAAACGGAACTTGCATTTTTGTCAAATTCATTCTGTTCATGTGGCGAATACTAAAAAGGGTATAGTATCCCCATAGGGAAACTGCAGTTTGTGATATACGATTGATTTGGCAAAGGTATTATACCACTTTTAGATAAAAAAGAAAAGACCTTTTAGATAATTGATTTGCGCGAAAATGGCATTTGCGCCTTTTTGTAAGGAATATGGGGTCTATCATAGTTAAATATGTACGATCAATGGCCGTGACCACAATAGATAGGCGAATAGAAAATGAATATCCTTAGAATTGTACACTTTGCTATCTTGACATTATCGAACACTTGTTTTATAATTAGCACCACAAAGCATAGAACATCTGTTCGATTATCGGCATATCCGGGAGGCCTCAGAAGATGGATCGCACAATTCTCCATTGTGATATGAACAACTTTTACGCCTCCGTAGAATGTATGCTTAATCCTCAGCTTAGAGGGAAACCAGTTGCGGTAGGCGGCGATGTAGAAAACCGGCACGGTATCATCCTTGCAAAAAACTACGAAGCCAAGAAATATGGAGTACAAACCGCCGAAGCACTATGGCAAGCGAAGCAGAAATGTCCCAATTTGATTATCGTCCCACCTCATTATGAAGAGTATCTAAAGTATTCCCGGCTGGCTCATTCGATCTATGCGGAATACACCGATCTCATTGAACCTTACGGAATGGACGAGGTATGGATGGATATTACCGGCAGTACCAAACTGTTTGGCGACGGAGAAAAAGTAGCAAACGAACTGCGCCGAAGAATGAAGTTTGAATTAGGTCTTACCATTTCAGTAGGTGTATCCTTTTGCAAGGTGTTTGCGAAACTTGGATCAGATATGAAGAAACCGGATGCGGTTACAATCATACCGCAGGATTCTTTTCGTGAGGTCATATGGGATCTACCCGCTTCAGATATGCTAGGTGTTGGCAGATCAACCGAAAAAATGCTTGCATCCTATGGTATTCACACCATCGGTCAGCTTGCCAATGCTTATCCCGATATGTTGGAGCGCAAGCTAGGAAAGAACGGCATGATGCTCTTGGCATTCGCCAATGGCTTAGATCGGTCAAGAGTTGCACCGCAGGACTATGAGCCACCTATGAAATCCATTGGGCACGGCATCACTACCATGCAAGACTTGGAGAACAATGCTGAAGTATGGAATGTGATGCTTTCACTCACCCAAGACATTGGGCATAAACTGCGTGTCTATAACAAAAACGCCGGTGGTGTTGCTATCTACATCCGTTATATTGTTGATAAGCAGCTGGCGGGTAAACAGTGGCAATGCCAACTTCCGTTAAGAACACACAGTGCAGCGATCATTGCGAAAGAGGCCTTTCGCTTATTTGAGAGATCTTATAACTGGGAGTATCCGATTCGCAGTGTTACTGTCCGGGCAATCAATCTATGCTCCCAAGATTTACCGGAACAACTACAGTTCTTTTCCGATGCAGCAACCGTGGAGCGCAAGGAAAGACTAGAATCCGTTGTCGAAGAATTGCGGAGCCGGTTCGGTAAATATGTTATTCAACCAGCCTGTTTGTGTCAGAATATAAAAATGCCCACAGACAGAGAAATTGAACTTAGGATGCCGACAGGTATGATTACTTGATTCGAGATTCCTAATTAGGAGGTGTCACCGTGGAACAACAATACCATAAAGTCTTTGTTGAGGTTACTGTTAAAGTGTCCCCAGAGGGCGAGAAACGCCCACAAAGCATCAAATTTGAGGATGGCATCACCTATAATATTGACCGACTGAAACAGCGCACACGGGCTGCAGCGACCAAGGTTGGTGGCACCGGCATTCGCTACACAGTTGTTATCAATGGCACCGAAACCTATTTGTTTGAGGATGATGACAGATGGTTCGTGGAAGCCAAGGGAAATGTGAGGTGTTGATATGCCTTACCTTTCCAGAGAAGATATAGAGAAGATCGCTGACCGTGTTGTCTACCAATACAAAAAGGCTTATGTGCCGGAACGGCACATGTGCTACATGGTTGATGCTACTGAGCTTGCGGAAATGCTTGGTTTCAAAATCGAATATGTCCATATCACAAGGGATGGCAGCATCTTGGGGCAAACATCCTCCGGACGGGTATGGACTACGATCTACGACGATAATATGAACCAACTATTCTTTGAACTGGATGGTTCAACCATCTTGGTAGATAAGCGATTGCTAAGTAATCCGAGGATTGCAGGCAGAAAGAACTTTACGATTGCACATGAAGTAGCACACCAAATTATTAACCGTGAGCATCCGGAAATGTACGGACCGCAGAATCGTGTTTTCTGTGACTACCGCAGATCGGTAAAGCCAAAGAAAGTAGAGAAGGACTGGAATGAGTGGCAAGCCGATGCCCTGGCAGCTGCGTTGCTTCTTCCCTTGGATGCGCTGCAAGACAGTATGTTTATGTTCGGCTTGGGTGAAAAAATGAAAATGTTGAGTCGAAAATACTCAGATACCCGCTATAAGTATTTCTGTCAAATGGCGGAATATCTGCAAGTGTCCAGGACGGCCCTGTCTTACCGGATGGAACAGTTAGGCTTGTTGGACAATAACCGACTAATCATTGAGGCGGAAGCCAGAAGAAAAGGAGTTGCTTGAAAATGCCCACAGATAAAGACAATGACCCTAAAATCGCTGTTAGATGCGAGAATTGCAAGAAAATCCTTGCATTTAAGCTTGGTACAGCCAGTGGATTCCTGCAGCTGAAATGTCCTGTCTGCAAGACGGAAATCAAAGTAGATCTATCCCTTCGCCGGGGCAGGATCTATAACCGCAAGTCCAGTTTTCCTCTTACCATTACCTTTTTATAATTCCATAGTTCATTGACTCCGCGAGAGCACGCGGCTATTCTTAGCCAGTGAAAATCTAGTACCGGGCGTGAACGAGTTCATAGAGTAGGGATACTCTATTGATTCGTTACGCCCGGTATTTTTTCTTGCATTTTTCTTCTTGGTAGACCAATTTGTTTTTGACAAACGGTTATATCGACACAAAAGGTGTTGACTTTCTAATTCCTCTAACATATTTTACTTTATCCGTCCGTTTGCGATAGGCGTTCCTGTCGAACTCGACAATATGCTACGCAATCTACAAAACTAACCGCATATAATAGAATTAGAGTACTAGTCAGCAGAAATATTCTCTTTTTTACTTATTTCTTTTGTGTAAAATATTGCTCTTCTAATTAGGATCAGTGAGATGAAGGTTTTGTAGCACTATCTCTGTATAAGTTCCAATCGCATATCTAATTATGCTGGCTTTCATCTTAAACTCTGAAAGGCGATGGATACCAATATAGTCCTCAGTGTCAAAATATTCCTTGCCCCTGCAATCACCAGCAATACTGTAGACCATGTGATTGAGTAAGGTGTATTTCTGTTTGCGAAGTTCTGGAGTATCATCGTCAAAGTACATTAAGTAGTCTATGTTTAAGCGAAAATGTTCCTTGATCGTTTTTGTTAGTTCTTGTGAGACCCTTTGTGCGTCATAAGTCGATTGCCCACCTAGTGCTAAGCGATAAATAAGCAGTATATTTTCTAAAGTCCTTTCATTGACAGCACACTTGTGCTTTTTCCTGTCAGCGAAGAAGGTGCGACCAATCGTTTTGCAATCTACCGGGAATTTCCAATCAAGAGGCTCGATAAAGTATGTTCCAAATACTTCTTTAATCAAGTATGTAATTAGCATATACGAAGGTAGCCTGTTCCCAATTTTTTGGGGTTCTATTTTCTTCATTAGAATCACTCCTTAAAAACCGACCCATCCCGACTTTATTAACACAGGAAAAGACTTTGCTCGCATTTACCTGTGTCAATATAGAACCTATAATTATTTTACAAAACAACCAATTTGATTTCAAGCCAAAATCACGAGAAAGGAGGAACTTCCGTGTCGAAACAAGTTGCATCAAATGAGATGTATGAAGTAAGCGAAAATATTAGAAACCGAAGAAAAGATATTGGCATGACCCAGGTGCAACTTGCTTCGGCTGCTCAGCTTGGTGAAAACACAATTCAAAGAATTGAAAGCGGTCAAGCGCAGGCAAATATCGAATCCCTGTTTCGCCTTGCTAAAGCACTGGGAGTGACCCCAAACGATTTGGCTCCTGCTAGTTATGGTTTTTCTTCTGCGAATAATCAACTTAATAACATAATGAAGCAGTTTGAATTACTTAGCGAGAAGGACAAAAAGCGCTTTCTTGATGCAGCAACTATTCTTATGGCAGGATTGTGCGCACAACCAACATAAAACTGAAAATACCCCACTTAAGGGGTGAAACTGGCTGAAAATACCCCACTTAATGCGTTCATTATGACCCATAAATTTGGTAACATTTCAATAGAAATCAGAGAGGAGTGATGCACTCAACCTGATAAATTGAATGATCGTCCAGATGGGATACGAAAGTACCGGGGAAGTAGGCCAAGACCTTCAATAGAAGCGAGCCTGCCAAGGTGTGGAAAACGCCGCTGAGATCCAGGGGCAGGAACGGCATTTGGGTAGAACGGCGAATGAACTTACTAAATCAATGGGCCACCGGGGAACCGGTGGCCTTTTGGTATAGCACCTACGAATGTCCAGGCAGAAAGCTGGCTATTCGTAGATGCTATACATCTACCCAAGGAGGTACACCAATGAAGAAGCAGACAGACACATTTGAAATCTGCTTGTGCCACAGTTGCGCAAGTGTATTTTATAACTCTCCATCGCACCGCATTTCCAGAGTTGATCCCTTGCAGGTAATTAAGGATACCTGCGATTGTTGCCGATCAAACCGAGGATACGATTTTCGGCTTAGCGCCAATGCCTCCAATTCACATAGTAGGATGGGACAGGCGTGTTATGCTGAATATTCCAGACCAACTATGTAAATACTTACCACAGGAGGTACAGCCATGATCGTTGCTGAAATCAAAAATCCCACAGTTACGGTTCGCATCCATGATGATTTTTTTGATACTGCCCATCAAGCCCGCATCAATCGTATCAGTCAGATTGTGACTGACCACTACAAGCGCAGGCAGGCAGAAATGGAAAGTCAGAAAGAAGAACCGACTCAGCTGCCGCTTTCCTAATTAGCGGCAGCACCCCAACATTCACACCTTTGACGCAGGAGCGTCATTTTTTTATAATTAAGCCAGAAAGGAGAAATAGTCATGGAACAGTATGTCAAGTACCTTCGTAAGTCAAGATTTGACCGCGACTACGCGGAAATGAGCACGGAAGAAACACTGAAGCGGCATGAGGCAATTCTTGATAAGCTTGCTAAGGACAGAGGCTACTTTGTTACCAAAACATACTATGAAGTCGTTTCTGGCGAATCCATCGCCGCAAGACCCGAAATCCAAAAACTTCTTGATGAAGTAAGCGCTGGTATTTATGCCGGTGTCCTCGTAGTCGATCTTGAAAGACTGGCAAGAGGCAACGGTGCTGACCAGGGGTACATCAGTCAGGTATTTCAGTATTCCGGAACTAAGATCATCACTCCCATGAAGATCTATGACCCCTGCAATGAGTTTGATGAGGAATACTTCGAGTTTGGCTTGTTTATGAGCCGCCGTGAGTATAAGACCATCAACCGCCGCTTGATTCGTGGCCGCGACAGTTCCGCTTCCGAAGGGAAATGGATCAGCAGTATCGCTCCTTATGGATACAAAAAGGTGAAAATTCCCGATGAAAAGGGATACACCTTGGAACCTGTACCGGAGGAAGCTGAGTGGGTTAAAAAAGTGTTTGAGATGTATGCCAGCTATCAGGGCACTAAGTTGATTGCTAACTACCTTAATGATAACAATGTGCCTACACGCAAGGGCGACATTTGGAACAATGGTTCTATCCAAAACATGATTACTAATGTTGTTTACATGGGCAAGATTCGCCGTGGATGGAGCAAAACCCAAAAGAGCATCGAGAATGGCAAGGTGGTCAAGCATATCAAGCGCAGCAAGGATATGAATGATTATCAGATTTTCCCCGGTCTGCATCCTGCGATTATCTCTGAAGAACTGTACATGCAGTGCCAAAAGATTCGCATGGAGAAGCAGCCAGAACCCAAGACAAAGGATACTGTAGAACTGATGAATCCTTTCGCCGGTATTTTGTTCTGTGCTGAATGCGGCAAAACAGTTGGCAGAACCGTTCTTAGCGCAAAACAGAACAGGCGGGTACGGATGCGTTGCACCAATATGAGAAACTGCCATAATTCCACTGCAGATTTTGATGTGGTGGAAATGGAGATCATTACTGCTCTTAAAGAGTGGCTAAAGCGATACAAGGTTAAGCTTCAGACGGTTGGATACCAAGAAGATATTTCAGCCAACAGGAAACAGATTCAAAAGATTGAACAGGAAATCAAAAAGCTGGAAGGTCAGCTGATGAACGCCTACAATCTTGTTGAGCAAGGGATCTACACAAAGGATGTTTTCATTTCTCGTCGATCTTCCATCCAGTCATCCATTCAAGACTGGGAGGGAAAGCGGACAACTGTTGAAGAAGTCCTGCGAAGATTGGAGATTGCACAGAACACCCAAGATTCACTCATTCCCCAAACCGAGATCCTTTTGGAAAGCTACGACTTTATGAGCAACCAGGAACGCAATGCTCTGCTAAAAGAGATTGTTCAGAAAATCGAATATAGAAAAACAAGGCAAGGCAGCATTGAAATTGACCTCTATCCGCACTTGCCTAAAATGTAAATCCGTGTAGGTATCATCAAGTCACACACACATGAGTAACGGCACCCACCAGTTTTCCTGTTGCGGTACCCGGTGTGCGCCTTGCCGACGGTGCTGCTGCGTTGCACACCGACCGCTGCCACTCGCTCTGCTCCCTTTCTCCGCCACCGGCGACGGTCGCATCGCTCCCCATCCTGGATGATGGGACTGCCGCTCACGCGGATGTCAAGTGTGGGACAAATAAATTTTATGTTTTTCTGCTGTTTTTATGCGTTTTTGCAGGTAAAAGGCAGGTTTTGACACACTGCAACCGCTGTCCTTAAGTTGACATGGATGAGATGTCGAAAAAGGAGACTTTTAATTATTCTTTCCTTTTCGATAAATTCCGAACTTTACCGGACCGTCGGTTTTTCTTTCTACATAACCAAAGCCCTCGGTTTCCCGGAGGCTTTTTGCCAATATAAGAGCGGTGAAAGAATAACTATGGGGAAATCAATTGTTGGCTTTGTTACATTTCTTTTTTATACGCCTTATAAAAATGCATAATGTTTACATCTTCCGGCATATCCAGTCCGTGGGAACCGGCTTCTCCTTCGACTTCATGGCAACCATGATCCATTGCGTACCCCATAAACACATTGTGTTTTTTCCAATGTGTCTGAACCAGTGCATCAAATATGCCGTATGCCGCTGTGTTTACCTTCAATTCCGAAAGTGCCTCTATACTTTCCGGTCCTTTTTTATGCATACGTGTGTCGAAATTGGCCGCGTGGATCGCAATAAAGTCATATTTGTCTTCTATGATCAGTTCGGCAACTTTTGCGTGGATCTCTTCCATAGTGGGATATGCAAAATATGCCATATCTCTTTCTATAAAAATGCAGGAAAAAGTGCATTTAGTGTGGGCTACGATGGCAGGCTTCTTGCCTGCTCTGATCAAAGCATCAAAAACGGTATCCGCTTTCAAAACAGGACGCTCATATTTTCTGATTCCGTGAATTTCCGGTTGCGTTCCTGTATACATTGTGGCAAAACAAACAGGCGTGACGGTAGGCATCGGTGCAAAAAACGGCACTTTCAGGTCCGTTCTTTTCTCCGTTTCCAGTAATAAGTACGGATATTTTTCATAAAGCCACTGACCGATGGCATCCGGATTATACATAAGGATTCTGTTCGCCTTTTCTCCACCAAAAACACGGTTTGCATAGCTTAGCATTTCGCTGTTTCCGGCAGCAGCGCCTGCTGGCGAGTCAACTCCCATCATTTCACAAAGTGCACCTGCAATGGTGTCAAGTGATGTTTTGTTAATTGTGTCACACATAGTAGATCCCCCTTTTATATCATTATTTTTTTGGGTATTCTGTCTTCAAAATAATACACGCTGTCAAAACCACAAGTTTTTAATAAAACCGCAGCTTCTGTGAAGTTTCTTGCTACATTGTTTCTGTTGTGAGCATCGCTTCCCAATGTCACCATATTGCCGCCCAGACATTTATACAGGCTTAATATCTTATCAAGGCTGAAATTATACTGACCTTCCCCGTCTTTTAAGTATACGGTGTTTAACTCAAGGGCGATGTTCCTTTTGATGATTTTCTCCAATATGCGGCAGATCTTGTCCTCAAAGATCATAATATCACTTTTTCTTCCCCACTTGCCCGAAATATACCTTACAGGGCAGTGAATATGGGCCAGAATATCAAAATCAAAGGCGTCCACCGTTTCGTCTAACAAGTCGAAATAAAGACCGATATATTCATTCAGTTCCTCAGCTGATGTCATACAGTTCTGAAAATCAATTCGGTTATACGCAAGAGACCATCCTGCCTTCGGCACAAAATGCACGGAGCATAAAACGGCATCAAAGCCCCCTATGGACAAAACCTCCTCTGCTTTTCTGGGTGCGATGGTGTATTCACCAAGCTCTATCCCTTTCAAGACCTTCAAGTTTTGTCCAAACGATTCCTGAGCCTTTGCGGTGCTCTCCATGGATGCCGCTATACGGCGGAAGGTATTTCGTTCCATATAAAAATTCATATCCGCGTGATCTGTAATCGTCAGTCCGCTGATACCTTTTTCTATTGCGGACATACACATCTCGGACACTGTATTTTTTCCGTCAGAATGTACTGTGTGCGTGTGGCAATCAAAAAGCACGGAAATCACCCCCTCTTTTTATATGATATACCGCATGAAAAGATATTTCCATTGACTATTATGCTCAAAGTATATATAATCCTGCTATAACGCAGATTTAGAGGAAGCACAATGAACGAACAATATCAAAAAACCAGATACATCTACGGCAAAGGCTGTTCCCTGAGCCATACCGTTGGTATGAGTGCCGAAAAATCCACGCTGTCCTATTTGCACCATGCCAAAGACTGTATTATTTTCTATTTTATTAAAGGCAGCGGAAATGTAAAAATAGAAGGAAAAAAGTATACGATCGCAGAGGGGGATGTGATACTGATCAACCCTTCCGAATTGTTTATGTGCGAAATTTACAGCAATACCCATCATGAAAGACTGGTTCTGCGTGTAAACCATAGTATCATGGAGAATTTTTCTCAGGATGGTTCTTCTATGCTTTTACCGCTGTACAAAAGAGAAAACGGCAGCAAAAACCACATTCCCCATGACCTTGTAGAATCCATCGGCGCCCAAAAGTACATGGAAGAGATTTTCAAATATGCAAAATGCTCATCTCCATCACAGAAGATTCTGGCCGTTTGCAAGACCATTGAGCTACTGAATGTGGTTTCGGAATATCTTAGTTCCAACAAGAAGCCGGCAAGTGCTGTCAGCAACAATTTGATCAACGATGTGGTAAATTTCATCAATGCGCATTTTCACGAGAATGTATCTGTGGAATCTATCGCTTCTGAATTCCATATTGATAAATCCTACCTTTCTCATCTTTTCAAGGAATATGTAGGAATTCCCTTATGGAACTATGTTATCTGCAAAAGGGTAAATTATTTCAATGATCTTGTCATTCAGAATCGTTCCATTGAGGAAGCATATGTTTTGGCGGGGTTTCAAAACTATTCCAATTTTTTCAGGCTATACAAAAAGCACATGAATATGACTCCATCAGAATTCCAACGAACATACAAAACAAGACCGTAAAAAAACTCGTCCATTCCTCGATGGACGAGCTTTCCTGATTTTTGGTTTTTACGCTGCTGCATCCAGCATGTTTTCAATGAAGATGCCATATCCGGTGGTTGGGTCGTTCACAAGAACATGGGTCACAGCGCCCACCAGTTTTCCGCCCTGTATAATCGGCGAGCCGGACATGCCCTGGACGATGCCGCCGGTGGTTTCCAGGAGTTGGGGATCCGTGATCTTCACCAGCATATTCCGTCCGTCGGTGCGGTTTCCGGGATAGATTTTCTGGATCTTCACAGAATACTCCTGAACGCTGCTTCCGGAAACGGTACAGCGGATGGTGGCGTTTCCGGTTTTGATCTGCTCCGGTTCGGCGATGGGCAGGGATTCTCCCCGGATGGGTTGGGTAAGTTTTCCAAACACGCCCTGGGTGCTGTTCTTTTCCAGGCTGCCCACCGGGGCGTTGGGGTCCAGCTGGCCCATGAGCTGACCGGGAGTGCCGGATCTTCCTTTTTTTACGGAAAGTATCTCGGCCTCATAGGCAGTACCCCGTTTCATATCCAAAAGCTGACCGCCGGGGCCGTTGACACTGTGGCCCAGGGCACCGAATTTGCCGGAGTCCGGGTCGTACCAGGTAACGGTGCCTACGCCGGTGATCCCCTCTTTCAGATAGATCCCCAGCCGGGGACCGTTGGGGGTGATATCCGGCTCTGCAGTCAGGTCCAGAGTTTTTTTATCCCGGAGCAACCGGATCTGTACAGTGCCATGGGAGCGGCAGAGGGCCTGACGAAGGGCGGCGGCGGTTTCCACCGGGTCGCCGTCAATATGGGTGATCCGGTCACCGGGCAGCAGCCCAGCATTTTTTCCGGAGGGCAAAGCCTCATCCAGCTTTGCCACCGTCAGGGTGCTGTTTTCCAGGGACAGGCCGATGATCTGTCCCCCGGGGACCAGGGATTGGGCGGCGCTTACCGCCGGGGTAGTAAGGAATAGAAAGGCCAGGATCAGGCCGGTAAAGCGTATGCATTTTTTCATGATGTGCCCTCCATTTCTGTCTGCCCCATTACTATGCCGCACCGAATGGCTTCATAACCCATGCAAAAGACGAAAAATCAGGAAAGGCTTTCCTATTCACCTATTGACAAAGTAGGTAAAAGATGCTATGATTTACCCACAAAGCTACTGGGTAAATACCCATAGGAGGAATGACGATGTTAGTTTATGCGGATAATGCCGCTACCACCAAAATGAGCAAGCTGGCAATTGAGACCATGCTGCCTTATTTTGACAATATTTACGGCAATCCCTCCAGCCTGCACTCCGTAGGCCAGGAGGCAAAAGAGGCCCTGGAGGCCGCCCGCAAGACCGTGGCGGAGTGCCTTGGCTGCGAGCCCCGGGAGATCTATTTCACCTCCGGCGGCAGTGAAGCCGACAATCAGGCCATTCAGTCTGCGGCCTGGTTTGGTGCCAGAAAGGGCAAGAAGCATATTATTTCCACGGCCTTTGAGCATCATGCGGTGCTGCACACCCTGGAAAAGCTTCGCAAAGAGGGCTTCGAGATCACCCTTCTGGACGTGAAGGAGAACCACAACGTCTCGGCACAGCAGGTGAAAGACGCCATCCGGGAGGATACCTGCCTGGTGACCTGCATGTATGCCAACAATGAGATCGGCTCGGTATTGCCCATTGGGGAAATCGGCGCTGTGTGTAAGGCCGCCGGCGTTCCCTTCCACACCGATGCGGTTCAGGCCGCCGGTCATCTGCACATTGATGTAAAGGCACAGAATATCGATATGCTGAGCCTGTCTGCCCATAAGTTCCACGGACCCAAGGGTGTTGGCGTGCTCTATGCCCGCCGGGGTATGCCCCTGGTAAATGTGATCGAGGGCGGCGCTCAGGAGCGGGGCAAGCGTGCCGGTACGGAAAATATCGCCGGGATCTGCGCCCTGGCCGCGGCTTTGCAGGATGCCTGCAGCCATATTGACGAAAATGCCGCAAAGGTCACCGCCATGCGGGACAAGCTGATCGAAGGTCTGAGCCAGATCCCCCACTGCGCCCTCAACGGCGACCCGGTGAACCGGCTGCCCGGCAATGTGAGCTTCTGCTTCGAGGGTATCGAGGGCGAAAGCCTGCTTCTGTACCTGGATGCCATGGGCATCAGTGCCTCCTCCGGCTCTGCCTGCACCTCCGGAAGCCTGGATCCCAGCCACGTTCTGCTGGCCATCGGCAGAGTTCACGATGTAGCCCACGGCTCCCTGCGTCTTTCCCTGAGCCACTATAACACTATGGAAGAAATGGACCACATTTTGCACTGCGTCCCCCAGGTGGTCCAGCAGCTGCGGAACATGTCCCCGGTGTGGAGAGAACTGCAAAACGGAGAAAGAACCTACATTCTGTAAGTTCTGTGGACGGCTGTAGTTACAAGTTAATAATTACGAGTTACAAGTTAAGCAATCATTTGGAATCCAACCATTATTTAAGGAGAAATATAGTATGGCACTTTACAGCGAAGTTGTTATGGATCACTTTATGCACCCCCGGAATGTGGGTACTATTGAGAATGCCGACGGTGTGGGTACCGTGGGCAACGCCAAATGCGGCGATATTATGAAGATCTATCTGAAGATCGAAAACGATACCATCGTGGACGTGAAGTTTGAGACCTTTGGCTGCGGCAGCGCCATCGCCTCCTCCTCCATGGCTACGGAGATGATCAAGGGCAAGCCCATTTCCGAGGCCCTGCAGCTGACCAATGCGGCAGTTGCCGAAGCCCTGGACGGTCTGCCCGCCCACAAGATGCACTGCTCTGTTTTGGCAGAGGAGGCCATCAAGTCCGCCCTGAAGGACTACTATGACAAGAACGGCATTGCCTACGATCCCAAGCAGTTTCCTGATTGTGATAACTGCGAACACTGTCATTAAGCCATGATCGTCTCAACGAAAGGGCGATACGCCCTGCGGGTGATGGTGGGCTTTGCCATGCGTGGCGGCCAGGAATATGTGCCGCTGAAGGAGATTGCGGAGACGGAAGGCATCAGCCAAAAATATCTGGAATCCATTATGACTGTGCTGAGCAAGGCGGGCTTTGTGGATGCCGTCCACGGAAAGGGCGGCGGCTACCGGCTGAACCGGTCTCCGGAGGCATACACGGTAGGAAGCATCCTGAAGCTTACCGAGGGCAGTCTTGCGGCGGTGTCCTGCACTACCCAGGGTCCTGCGGCCTGCTCCCGGTCCACCTGCTGTCAGACCAAGCCCATGTGGGAAAAGCTGGACCGGCTGATCGACGACTTTTTCGAGGGCATCACCCTGGCAGACCTGCTGAAAGAATGAATAGGAAATCCCGGAGCTGTCAATTGAACAGCTCCGGGATTTTGGATGTAAATGTATCGGCAGAACCCGCAGAGGCGAGCGGCTAAAAGCAGTAAATAGTGAAAAATCAGTTAAACTCCGCATTTCGTAAAGGGCGCAGGTCTTCTTCTTGGCAAGATGAGGAGATGGCTTTGTAGTATTCTTCCTCGGTTAATGAACTATTATTGATTGAAAAAGACGAATACATTTCCTGCACATCCCCTTCCGGTTCAAAAGCAAGAAAACAGTCAACCGCCTCGATCCTTAGGGTTTTGACTGTATCACCTTTTTATTTTATTGTACCACAAAATGCCCCACTTTTCAATGATATATCGCTGACACGATATGATATACGGCGTTGCCGTATGATATACTTGCCTGCGGCAAGCATGATATAATATCCGTTCCTCCATATGCCGCAGGCATATATCATCGCACGAAGTGCGATATCATATCGAAGATATATCACCCGTTCCGTAAGGAACGGATATCATTGAAAAAAGTCACCTTTGTCGGTAGACAAAAGTGACTTTTTTCATGGAGCAGGGTACGGGAGTCGAACCCGCCTTCACGGCTTGGGAAGCCGTTGTATTACCGATATACGAACCCTGCGTTCGGGAGCCATTATAGCACACTGTTTTGTAGAATTCAAGTGTTTTTTGCTGTTACTTTTTAGTTGCTGTACTCGGGAAGCGGACACTTGATTTCTTTTAAGCAAACAAGTATAATTCCGTTTAGATAAACCTGACACTTGGCGTGCTGACCACAGATTTAAGGAGAATGCTTATGATCGGACTGGGTACCCTTGCCAACACTGCCGCAGTGATCGTTGGCGGCATTTTAGGCTTACTTCTAAAAAACGGCATTGCCAAACGCTTCGAAAAGATCCTCATGCAGGCGCTGGGGCTTGCCACTGTTTTTATCGGCATCAGCGGAGTCCTCAAGCACATGCTGGTGGCAGAAAACGGAAGCCTTGACACCCAAGGCACCATGCTTCTGATCTTCAGCCTGGTGATCGGCAGTCTTTTAGGCCAGTGGATCGATATTGAGGGCAAAATGGAAACCCTGGGCATCAAGCTCAAGGCCCTGGCAAAGGTCAAAAACGACAGCCGCTTCGTAGACGGCTTTGTGACCACCTCCCTGATCATCTGTGTGGGTGCCATGGCCATCGTGGGTGCCATGGAGGACGGTCTCACGGGAGACTGCTCCATGCTTATGGCAAAATCCCTTTTGGACTTTGTGATCGTGGTGGTTTTGGCGGCCGCCTATGGCACCGGTGTTGTGTTTTCCGCCATCCCCATTTTTCTGTACCAGGGGCTTATCACCCTGATCGCCGCGCTGTTCGGTGCAGTGATCAGCCAAACCCTCATAGCGGAGCTTTCCTTTGTGGGCAATGCCCTGGTATTCTGCGTGGGTGTGAATCTGGTACGGGAAAAGACCTTCTGTGTTGCCAATATGCTGCCGGCTCTGCTGATCCCGGTTTTTGCAGAACTTTGGCGCGTAGTAATGCACTAAAGTGAAACCAAAAAGCATCCCCGCCGTGGCATCGTTGCTATGAAAGTACCGCCCTTGTAGGGGCCGAAGACCACTTCGGCCCGCGGGCCGGTGTAGGCACCGGCCCCTACAGTGCTTTCGTTCATAGCGGTAGGTTTAACGTGGGTGGATCGTTATGAAAATGCCACACGAGCCTATTTTCTCAGGGCTTTTACATATTGTGTGGGGCTCAGGCCCGTATAGGTTTTGAACATCTTGGAAAAATGGTACACGCTGGCATATCCCACGCTTTGCGCCACCTGGGCAATGGAGCCGTAGTCACTGGATAAAAGATCCTTGGCCTTTTGGGTGCGCAGGCGGTTCAGATACCGGATGGGCGAGATCCCGTACACCGCCTCAAAGGATTTGCGAAAATATACCGTACTGATCCCGCACAGCCCTGCCAAATGATCGTTGGTGATGGTCGGATCATAATAATGCTCCTGCAGGTAACGGATCGCCGGGGAAAGGCGGTTCTGCTTTTCCTTGGAGGTATATTCCTTCTCTGCGGAGCGCAGCAGCTGTAAAAGCAGTCCTGAAAGCAAATATCTTGCCTCCAGCCCTGCCTCCGGTGTAGCAAGCCGGAGGCATTTTTCTATCTTGAGAAAGGCGTTGCGAAAGAAGCTGCTGTCACTGACCTGAAAGCTTACCAGCCGGTCATAGGTCTGCAGGGCATCAAATTCAATGAGCAGGCACTCCCCTTCCTCCGCACAGATCCAGCTGTAATCACTGCCCCGGGGCAAAAGCACCGGATGGAGGCTGTCGGAAAGGATCGGATCCTCCCCCGGATGGTAGAAGGTTTTTCCCGTGTGCTTGAGGGCCACTGCCCACCGGGAGCGATGCTTCCGGTACACCGGCATTTCCATAGCCTGGTTTAGAAAACGGTTTGCCGCCACCACATTGACCACAGTAATATCATAATCAAAATTGACAACCATAGTTTCCACCTCTTTCGGAATAATATAGCATACTCCTTGCTTTTTTGCAAATATATCGTATCATAATTGATAAAAATATCAGAATCCCCATTTACAAATCCGGGTGCCTATTTTATCCTATAGAAAAGGAGGTATATCGCATGGAAACCAAAACTATTGTCTTTACCGCACCGAAAACCGCCCAGCTTTTGGAAACGGAAACCAAAGCCATGACACCCACCTCGGTAGCGGTAAAAATGGAATACACCGTCATCTCCGGCGGTACGGAGCGCGCCTCCATCATGGGTGCGCCCAACACCGGCAACAGCTGGCCCAGATATCTTGGCTACTGCGGTATCGGTCATGTAATGGAAGTTGGCGAGCAGGTCACCTCCGTTGTCCCCGGTGACCGGGTGCTGGTGTACCACGGCCGCCACAGTCAATATAACGTCGCCCCGGAAACCAAGGTCACCAAGGTGACCCAGGAAAAGCTGGACTCTTTGGAGGCGGCCTTTACCGTCATCGCCTCTATGGGGCTGGGCGGTGTGCGAAAGCTGGAGCTGGAGCTGGGCGAAAGCGCCATGGTCATGGGTCTGGGGCTATTGGGCATCTTTGCTCTGCAGTTTCTGCGCCTAAGCGGTGCTTACCCCCTTATTGCCGCCGACCCCAACCCGGAGCGAAGAGCCCTGGCGCTGGAGCTGGGTGCGGATTATGCCCTCGATCCCACGGAAGAAGGCTTCTGTCAAACTGTGAAGGAGCTGACCGGCGGTAAGGGCATCAACGCTTGTGTGGAGGTCACCGGGCGTTCCGAGGCCATGCTGCAGGCCCTGAACTGCGCCTCCCGTCTGGGACGGATCAGCCTTTTGGGCTGTACCCGGGTCTCCGACTGCGCCGTGGATTATTATCAGCAGGTACACCGTCCCGGTGTCAAGCTGATCGGTGCGCACAATTTTATCCGCCCCAAATTTGAGTCCTATCCCCATCACTGGACGCATCAGGACGATTGTAAGGCCATTTTGGGTCTGCTGGCGGCAGGACGTTTCCGGATCAAGCCCATCATCTCCCGGGTGGTCAAGCCTGACGAAGCCCCCGAGATCTATACCCAACTGTGTGACGACCCCAAATTCCCTCTGGGAACTGTATTTGATTGGAGGTAACCTATGATAAAAATCGGACAGATTGGCATTGGCCACAACCATTCCGACAAGATCAAAGCGCTGAAAAAATATCCGGAGTATTTTCAGCTTGTTGGCTATGCCGAGGAAAATGAGGAATGGATCGCCCGTCGGGGCAGTAACAAAACCTTCCAGGATATCCCCCGGCTCAGTGTGGAGGAGGTCCTGGAGAAAAGCGATGCCATTTTGGTGGAGACCGATGTGTGGGACCTGACCAAAACCGCCCAAATGTGTGTTGATGCAGGAAAGCATGTCCATATCGACAAGCCTGCCGCCGGCACATTGGCAGAATATAAAGCCCTTCTGGACGCCGCCAGGGAAAAGAACCTGGTGGTTCAGCTGGGCTATATGTACCGCTACAATCCCGCTGTTAAAAAGCTGTTTCAAATGATCAAGGCCGGTCAGCTGGGACAGATCACCAGCATCCACGCGGAAATGAGTGTCCGCCATGCCGATAGCTACCGGGCATGGCTGGGAAATTTCCAGGGCGGTGATATGTACATCTTCGGCTGTCATCTCATCGACCTGATCGTCTATCTTTTGGGCAAGCCCAACCGTGTTGTTTCCAGCCTGGGCAGCAGCGGCATTGCCGGGGTCCATTCCGCGGACATAACCTCTGCGACCCTGGAATATGACCACGCCCTGGCCCGGGTGTTCTCCTCCTCTTTGGAGTGGGAGGGCTGGGCAAACCGCTGCTTCCGGGTATGCGGTGAATTGGGTACTGCGGATATTCAGCCCATAGAAAGGCCCTGCGTGATGACCTTCGCCCCCCATCATGAGGAGAAACGGTACGGCGTGCAGATGGCACAGCCGGTGGCTTTGGAGATCGACCCTGCCAAGGAACGGTATGACGATATGCTTTTGGCCTTCCACGACTATGTGGTGGGCAAAGAAAGCAATCCCTTTGATTATGACCACGAATATGCCGTCCAGCAGACCCTGGACATGGCTGTCGGTGGAATTCGGATGTTAGGAAAGGAGCTGGAGTCCAAATGAAGCTGTCCGCCATCCCTGCTCCGGCGGTAGCCGGTGTGGTCCGGGAGCAGACCGCGGCTTCCGCCATTGCGGAGATCAAAAACTGCGCCTACAGCGGTGCAGATATGATCGATCTGCATCTGAGCTGCCTGGAAAACACTGAGCCGGAGACCCTGAAGCGGATCATCGGTTCTACCAAGCTGCCCATTTTGGCTCTCAATTACAATTCCCGTTATGACTGGTCGGCCCTGGGTCAGTCGGAGGAGGAGCGGATCCAGCTTTTACTCAGGGCTGTGGAGGCCGGCGCCGCGGGTATCGATATGCAGGGCTATACCTTTGATCCTGCATCCAAAAAGGGCTTCCAGGGGGAAGACCGATATTCCTTCACCCAAGGAGATCCCAAAGAGGTGGTCACCGACCCGGCTGTGATCCAAAAACAGTGCGACCTGATTGAAACCGTTCACGCCATGGGGGCCCAGGTTCTTTTGTCCTGCCATCCGGGCATTCCTATGACCGCACAGCAGGTGGTGGAGCTGGCGCTGTTTTTGCAGGAGCGGAACCCGGATATTATCAAGATCGTCACCCGGGCCAATACCGAAGCCGATCTGAACGAGAGCATCCGCACCATGCTGGCCCTGAAGGAGGCAGTCAAGACCCCGGTCGCCTACCATGTCAACGGCAAGGCGGGCATCCCCTCCCGGATCCTCAATCCCCTTTTGGGCGGTCAGATCGCCTTCTGCGTGGATCGGTACAACCCCGGCTCCACCATGGAGCAGATCGACCTGAAGAACGCCCGGGCCGCCATCGACAGTGCCAGACGGCTCATGTAACACCTACATTTGACTGTCAAGGAGGTTTTGTATGTTTTTGATCAAAAACGGACGGATCTGGGACGGTGAGAAATTCTTTTACGGAGATGTTCTCACCGACGGAGCTGCCGTCTCCCAAATCGGTCAGGATCTCACCTGCGAAAAGGGCTATGTCTTTGACGCCAAGGGCTGCATCGTCGCCCCGGGACTGGTGGATGGGCATATTCATATGCACGGTCTGTCCATTCCCAGATACAGCATACCCGCGGAAAGCGCCTGCTTCCCCTTCGGTGTCACTGCCGCCGCAGATGCAGGCAGTACCCTGGGAAGCCGGGAGCTGCTGGACCACATTGCCGTAAAAAACGTGGTATTTCCCAGTGCCAAAATCGTAAACGGCAGTCTGGACCGTCCGATCACCCTGCAGCGAATGGAGCATTACGGGGATAAGGCCGTAGGTATCAAGCTGGTGCTGGATACCGGTATTCCCGGCATCACCGACGGCACCCCTTTGTATCAGGTCTGCGACCTGGCCCGGGAGCTGGGCTGTAAGGTGTTGGTACACTGTACCGACTCCCCCATCCCCATGGCACAGATCGTGGAAGCCCTGGCGCCGGGGGATATCCTCACCCATATTTACCACGGCGGAAGCCACACCTGCCTGGAAGAGGATTTTGCCGCCTTCCGGCTGGCAAGAGAAAAGGGCGTGGTGCTGGATGCAGGCTTTGCCGGTCACGTCCATACGGACTTCGGTGTTCTGAAGACCGCCGCCCAGGCCGGCTTCTACCCGGATACCATCAGCACGGACATCACCCGCGCCTCCGCCTTCTTCCGGGGCGGTCGCTACGGTCTGACCATGGCCATGTCCATGGCAAAGGCTGTGGGGATGCCGGAATCTGACATTTTCAGAAGTGTCACCACTGCCGCCGCCCATGCTTTGGGGCAAAGTCAGTGGGGTCGTCTGCAGGTCGGCGGTATAGCGGATATCGCCGTATTGGAAGATACGAACGAAAGCTTTTTCTTAAAAAACAGTAACGGCAACACCCTGGAAAGCCAGACCGGCTACCGCTGTGTGCTCACCCTTTCCAACGGTGTCGTCGTTCACTGTGATAAATGGAGGTAATGAAAATGCAAAAACACGTATTGGTAATCGGTTCTACAGGTGCAATGGGTCGCCATCTGGTGCCTGAGCTGGTGAAGCTGGGTTATCAGGTCACCGGCGTTTCCCTGGATGTACCCCAGAATCCCGTCCCCGGTGTTACCTATTACACCGGCGACTGCTTCGATAAGGCGTTTTTGGCATCTCTGCTGGAGAAGAAATTTGACGGTGTGGTCAACTTTATGTACTTTGGCGCAAAGAATCCCTGGTCGGAGTATATGAAGCTGTTCCTGGACAACACCGACCATTATATTTTCCTCTCCTCCTGCCGGGTGTATGCCGATGAGGAGGTTCCCGTCAAGGAAACCTCTCCCCGTCTGTTGGACGTTTCCAAGGACGAAGCCCTGCTCGCCTCTACTGACTACTGCATTATGAAGGCCAAGTGCGAGGATATGCTCTGGAACTCTGCGTACAATAACTTTACCATCGTTCGCCCCGCCACCACCTTCTCCGAAATGCGCTACCAGCTGGTAACCCTGGAAGCCAAGAACACCGTAGGTCGTGCCGTGAAGGGCAAAAAGGTAATTGTTCCCATTCAGGCCAAGGATAAGCCCGCCACTTTGTGCTGGGGCGGTGATGTAGCCAAGATGATCGCCCGGCTGATGTTCAAGAAGGAAACCATGCGGGAAGCCTACAATGTCTGCTCCTCCGAAAGCCGCACCTGGGGCGAAATCGCCGACTATTACAAGCAGATCTGCGGTTTGGAGGCCGTTTGGGTGGATAAGGAGGACTATCTGAAGCTCATCAGCACCAACGGCGTTGTTACCCCCGGTACCCGTTGGCAGCTGGAATATGCCCGTCTGTTCCACCGGGTCACTGACAACAGCAAAATGCTGGCAGTCACCGGGCTGAAGCAGGAGGAGTTTATGCCCCTGTACGATGCGCTGAAAATGATGATCGATGCCGTTCCCGAGGGCTATGAATTCCCCGATACCCCGACCGGTGCCCGAATGGATCAGTATTTGGAGGAGCACGGGCTATGAAAGCAATGCTGGTAGATGCCCACCAAAATATGGTGTGGACGGAAGTTGCCGATCCCAGCATCCAGGAGGATGAGGTCCTGGTGAAGATCCATGCCGCCGGTGTAAACCGGGCGGACCTGCTTCAGCGCCAGGGAAAATACCCCTCCCCTCCCGGCTGTCCGGAGTGGATGGGCCTGGAGATCTCCGGTGAGGTCGTCAAAACCGGAAGCCTCGTGACCTGTTGGCAGCCAGGCGACCGGGTCTGCGCCCTGCTGGGCGGCGGCGGTTACGCAGAATACGTGGCTGTGAAAGCGGATATGCTCATGCCCATCCCCAAGGGTCTTTCCATGGAAGAGGCTGCGGCGCTTCCGGAGGCCTACGCCACCTCTTACCTGAATCTGTTCCTGGAAGGCCATTTGCAGGCCGGTCAGACCGTCTTTGTCCCTGCCGGTGCCAGCGGACTGGCCTCCGTTGCCATCCCCATGGCAAAAGCCTTCGGCGCACGGGTCATCACCTCCGTGCGTAAGACCGCCCAGGTGGAGACTGTCCGTAATTTAGGCGCGGATGTGGTGATCGACACCTCCCGTCAGTCTGTTTCCCAGGTTTTGGCGGAGGAAGAAGCCGCCGGTACGCCCGTAAACGTGGTCATGGACTGCCTGACCGGTCAAATGCTGGGAGAAAGTCTGCCCTATATGGCCCGGGGCGGCTACTGGATCGTGATCTCCACCCTGGCAGGCACGGAAACGAATCTGCCTCTGCGTCCCCTGCTGACCAAGGGCCTGCACCTGGTAGGCTCCACTCTGCGCAGCCGCACCCCCGCCTTTAAGGCCGCACTGCTTGGGGAATTGACCGAAAAGCTGTGGCCTCTGCTGGAAAACGGGCAGATCCGTCCCCTGATCCATAAGATCCTGCCCATGGCCCAGGCGGAAGCTGCCCACAATATTCTGCAAACCGGCGGTCATATTGGAAAGGTCGTTCTCCGCGTTTGCGAATAAGGATCCTTTTCTGCCATCCTGAGGGTGGCGCTCCTCTCGCTTACCTCGGCGTTCCGCCCGCGAAGCGGCAATGTGGCAATAACAAAATCGGGGCATCGAGCCCCGATTTTGTTTTGGAACGCTTACTCTTTCATAGTCAAGACGTTTCGGACGTCTTTTTTTGCTGTCTTTTCTTCCCGGAACATACCCCCCGGGGGGTTGCAAAACAAGGTCTTCTGGGGTAAAATAGAAAAAATACAAATTAGGAGTCCGCTATGGAAAAGAAAAAGATTGCAGAATTTTTTGACCAATGCGCCCCCTGGTGGGATGCGGATATGGTCCGTAACGAGGTGACCATCACCACCATTTTGGACAATTGCGGCATTACCGGCGGCATGGATGTGCTGGATGTGGCCTGCGGAACGGGTGTACTGTTCCCGGACTATCTGAAACGGTGTGTAAATTCCGTCACCGGCATCGACATCTCCCCGGAGATGGTCAGGATCGCCCAAAGCAAATTCCCGGAGATCCAGGTCCTTTGCGGTGATGTGGAACAGACTTCCTTTGAGAAACAATTTGATGCGGTAATGGTTTACAATGCCTTTCCCCACTTCCCGGAGCCTGCCCGACTGATCGAAGCCCTGGCCCGGCTGGTCAAGCCCGGCGGCAGACTCAGTATTGCCCACGGCATGAGCCGGGCGGCATTGCAAAAGCACCATGCGGGCAGAGCCAGCGAGGTCTCCATCGATCTGATCCACGAAAAGGAGCTGGCCGCGCTGTTTGCCCCCTTCTTCGATGTGGATGTGATCGTTTCCAACGACCAGATGTATCAGGTGGCCGGTACCCGTCGGGAGGGGCAGATCCATTCCCACGGCGGTCACCGCCATGCCCATGCCCACAGCAGTATCCACGACCACAGCCACACCGGCGGACATGAGCATTGCAGTAACGATACGCCTATGGAGGAATTGCTGGCCCTTATGAAATACATGGTCAGCCACAACGATGCCCACGCCCAGGAAATGGCAGAGCTGGCAGCCAAGATCCGAGCCGCAGGCAAGGAGCATGCCTACAAGCGGATCATGGATGCAGTGGCAGATTTTGATATCCTCAACGCCAAATTCGATGCGGTGCTGAAGGAACTGACAGAAGAAAACACCCAGTAAAAAAGGATAGGTAACATGAAAGAGTTATTGATCGTTGTGGATATGCAGAAGGATTTTGTGGACGGGGCTTTGGGCACTGCCGAAGCCGTCGCCATTGTAAACAATGTGGCAGAAAAGATCCGGGGGTTTTCCGGTGACATCATCGTCACCTACGACACCCATGGGGAAAACTATCTGCAGACCCGGGAAGGAAGGTATCTGCCCGTCCCTCACTGCATCAAGGGCACTGCCGGCTGGGAACTGGACCGGACGGTCCGGGCCGCCCTGGAAGGCCGGGACTATGCCGCCTTGGAAAAGCCCACCTTCGGCTCTACAGAATTGGTGGGATATATTGCGGATCACTACGATCCCGAAAGCCTTTCCATTACTCTCGTTGGTCTTTGCACGGATATTTGCGTGGTGTCCAATGCCCTTTTGCTGAAGGCAAGCTATCCGCAGATAGAGATCTCCGTGGATGCCTCCTGCTGTGCCGGTGTTACAGTGGACAGCCACAATGCGGCCCTTTTGACCATGAAAATGTGTCAGATCCAGATAACAGGAGGAGAATAACATGTTTCAAGCAGAGCAGATGAAAACCCTCTGTGTCCAGTGGATCCGGGATTTTTTTGAAGAAAACGGCAAAGGCTGTAATGCTATTGTGGGCATCTCCGGCGGAAAAGACAGCTCCATTGCCGCAGCACTGTGCGTGGAGGCCCTGGGAAAGGACCGGGTCATCGGTGTACTCATGCCCAAGGGCGAACAGCACGATATCGATAAGGCGTTCATGCTGGTCAACCACCTGGGGATCCGGCATTATGTGGTGAACATCCAGGATGCCTACGACAGCATGGTCAAAAATCTCCCCCGGGAGCTGCCCCTTTCCGACCAAAGCCGGCAGAATCTGCCGCCCCGGCTGAGAATGACCACCCTGTACGCCATTGGGCAAAGCTGTAACGGGCGGGTATGTAATACCTGCAATCTTTCCGAGGATTGGGTGGGCTACTCCACCCGGTACGGTGACTCCGTAGGCGACTTCTCCCCCCTGAGTACCCTGACGGTCACAGAGGTCAAGGCCATCGGTCACCTTCTGGGACTGCCTGCAGAGCTTGTGGAAAAGGTGCCCATTGACGGACTTTGCGGAAAGACCGACGAAGAAAACCTGGGCTTTACCTATGCGGAGCTGGATGTCTATATCCGCACCGGCAAAATCGATGATCCGGTTAAAAAGGCGAATATTGACAGACGGCACAAAAACAATCTGTTCAAGCTCCAACCCATGCCCTGCTTCCAGTCCAACCTGAAGACCTACCCCTGAACATCTAAAAGATCCCCCCTGGCTCGTTTCGAGCCAGGGGGGATTCTCTATGGATCTTTATACGATATCGCCGTTATCGAAGGGATCGCCGCACTCGGGGCAGAACTTGGGTGCCTTGGTGGGGTCGGCAGGCTGCCAGCCGCACTTATCGCACTTGTACTGGGGAACACCGGCAGGCTTCTTAGCGCCGCAGTTCTGGCAGAACTTGCCGGTATTGGTGGTGCCGCAGGAGCAGGTCCAGCCGCCGTCATCGGCAGGCTTGGGGCTGCCGCATTCCGTGCAGAATTTCCCGGTAACCGTGGCGCCGCACTTGCACTTCCAGCTGCCGGCTGCCTGAGGCTCCGGCTTCTTGGCACCGCACTCGGGGCAGAACTTACCGGTGGCAGTGGCACCGCAGGCGCACTTCCAGCCGTCCGCTGCAGGGGCAGCCGGCTGCTGGGCCTGCTGTTGCTGCTGGAAGGAGGCGATCTGCTGGGCAACATTGAAGCCGCCGCCCATGGCGTTGCCGGCCATGCCCATGCCCATAAAGCCGGTCATGGCACCGGCAGTATTGCCCGCAGCAGTTTCCATGGCATTGGCAGAAGCCGACGCCATACGGCCCATAGCCATTGCCGCATTGGAGCCATAGGACATGGAGTCCTCCATCTCCTGGATCTTCTTCATATCCTCGGGAGCCAAAGTAATGGGATTCAGAGCGATCTTTTCCACGGAAAGGCCACGGTCCTGCCAGTCAGCGCGGAGAGCATCGTTCATAGCGACCTTCAGCTCGTTGGCCTTGGCAGGCAGCTGGGCAGGACGCAGCTCCATTTCAGCCAGTGCGCCAAAGGCGGGCTGCAGTGCAGACACGAACTCGGTCTTCAGCTGATCGTCGATCTGCTCTCTGGTGAAGGCATACTCCACATTGCCGCAGACCTTGGTGTAGAACAGCAGAGGATCGCTGATGATATAGGAATAAACACCGTTGCAGCGGACATTGACAGTACGGCTGAAGCCCAGGCGCTTATTCATGACCTCAAAGATAATGGGGCTGGGAGTGCCGAACTTGTTGCCCATGATCTCCTTGGTGTTGAAGTAATAAACTCTCTGATCCTTGCCGGTGTCGCCGCCGTAGGTAAAACGCTTGCCGATGGACTTGAAGGTGTCCTTCAGGCTCTGACCGAACTTTCCTGCAAAGATAGAAGGCTCGGTGGAGGTATCGTAGGTATACTCACCGGGCTCGGCACAGACCTCTACGACCTTGCCCTGCTCCACGATGATCATGCACTGACCGTCGGCAACGGCAATACCGGAGCCGTTGCTGATGATGTTGTCGCTGCCCTTGGTGTTAGAGCTGCGGCCGGAAACCCGCTTCTGACCCTTGATCATAAGGGTATCCATATCCAATGCCTCGCAGTAGAAAAACTCCTTCCACTGATCGGCCAGTACGCCGCCCAGAGCGCCGATGCCTGCTTTAATAAGTCCCATAATGCATTGCTCCTTTTTTTGTATCGTTTGATGCAGACGTTTGCATTCCTATGCACAGTATATCACACAGGAATGCGGATTTCCACTGTTTTTCTCTTAATATGCACCGGAAAGCAAATATTTTTGCTGTTCCAGCAGGTACTTTGCGCGGACAGCCTCCACTTCCACCGCCTCATAGGTGAACGTTTCGCCGGGGATGGTCTCTCCGTCCATCACAACGGTGGTCTTGATGAGATTGTTGTTTTCATCGTATTCGTACAAGCATCTGTAGCTATAGTCCGTATCATAATGGACCTTCTCAACGATCTGCCCGTCCTCGACCCGGCAGTCAAAGATCCGGTTGCACTGCGGATCCTCGCAATAAACATTGCTCAGCACCTGCCCCTGGTATTCGTAGTACACGGCAGATTGCAAAAGTCCGTCGTAGTACTCCCGTTTCTCAGTCACATTGCCGTTGGTGTCGTATGCATACTGCAGACCGCTGAAATTGCCGCCATCATATAACACTTCCTGGAGCTTTCCGTCTTCTGAAACGCTCAGGGTCTGAATCTGGCTGTCGGTCTCCCCCTCCCATAGGGTCCGCTGCTGACCGGCCATGCCGTTACCGTCCTTTTCCTCAAAATAAGCGGTGTACATCAACTGGTTTTCCAGGCTATAGACCTGATAGCTGTCGATATTATGGTTTTCGTCGTAGGAATACGCCGTATAGCCGCTGTCAAAAAGATCGGTACGGGTCAGAAGATACACGGTAACCTTCTCTGCCTGGACAGGCTCGGTTACAGGCTCGGTGACCGGCTCAGTGGTAGCCTGGGTGGCAGGTTCTGTAGTTGCCTCAGAGGCTTGGATGGTGGCTGCTGTCGATTCTTCTGTGGCAGCCGTGGTGGGGACTGCCTGGGTGGCTTGGGTGGGCTTGGTGTCGGGCTTGGCTTCCGCGCAGGCCGCCAGAGTCAGCAGCATTGCCAATACCAACAAATAGGCGAATAGCTTTTTCATACGATCTCCTCCTGTTTATGTGTTTTCCTTACGGAAGTGGTAGACTTGGGTTTCGTAATCCCCGTCGGGGAATTTGGGGCAAATGCCGAAATGCATCCAGCTGTTGCCGGCCATGGTTCTGTCCAGCTCCGGCACATAATAGCGCACTTGCGGATCCAGTCCTCTGGGAAACAGCTTGCGCTCCGGCTCGTTGAAATTCTCCTGAAGCCGCATTACCGTGAGTTTTCCTTTCGTTTTATCCTTGGACACCAGGCACACAGCAAAATAGTTACTGCCGCCCACCGGGGCTTCCAGCCGGTACAGATCACCCTCCAATACCAGATCTTCGTCTGCACGGTAGGCCGCTACCTGTCCCGGGATCCGGGACAGCTCCTCGTCGGTGAGTTTGGTGGCATCCAGCTCATAGCCGGTGGCACCCAAATGGGCCATATCCGCCCGGGCGCCAAAGGGTGTCAGATGCTTGGCACGGCGGTTGGGCGATTCCGTCACATGGCAGGACTGGGAAGAAAGGGGGTAGCACAAAGATGCGCCGTACTGGATCTTGGCTCTGGCAGGGGCATCCGTCTGATCACTGATCCACACCTGGGGGAAGTAATACAAAATCGCCGGATCATACCGGGAGCCGCCGCTGGCACAGCCTTCAAACAGAACATTGGGATTTGCCTCCACGATCCGCTGGAACAGATCGTATACGCCCAAAACCTGCCGGTGCATCAGCTCCTTCTGCCGGTGGGGAGGCAGTGCCAGGGAGTAGCCCTCGGTCATATCCCGGTTGCAGTCCCATTTTACATAGTCAATCTCGTGGGAGCGGATCACAGCATTGACCGTATCGGCAATAAAGCTGCGGACCTCCTCCCGTGTCAGATCCAAAAACAGCTGTTCCCGGGCCTCCACCGGTTCTTCCTCGGGGGTACGGATCACCCAGTCCGGGTGCGCCCGGTACAGATCGCTGTCTTTGTTTACCATCTCCGGCTCAAACCATAAGCCGAAGCGCATTCCCTTGCCATGGGTAAAGTCAATGAGATCCTTCAAAGGACCTCCCAGCTTCTTTTCATTGACGAACCAGTCGCCCAGGCCGGAGGAAGCATCGTCCCGCTTTCCAAACCAGCCGTCGTCCAGCACAAAGGTATCGATGCCCGTACCGGCAACCCGGGAGATCATGCCCTTCAGCTTTTCTAAAGTAAACAGAAACCGGGTACCCTCCCAATTATTGATGATTACGGGACGGGGCTTTTTCACAAACTGCCGGGGGATCAGAGACTCCCGGTAAAGATCGTGGAACTGGCGGCTCAAACCGGAAAAGCCCTCGTTGGAGTAGGCCAGCACCGCTTCGGGGGTCTGGAAGCTCTCACCGGGCTCCAAAAGCCAGGAGAAATCAAACTCAGAGATACCGCCGCTAACGCGCACACTGCCGTAGCTGGTGCGGTCCGCGCTGATAGACCAGGAGCCGGAATAGATCAGATTCACACCGTAAGCCTGGCCCTGATTCTCCCCGGTTTCCGGCAGTCCCACCGCCAAAGCAGGATTCATAGCGGCAGAGGTCGTGCCGCGCTTGGAATCCAGGGTAAACACGCCCCGGTCCAAAGACGTCTGCTGCCAATGGGTCTCCGCACCGCTGGCACCCGTCAGGTACACAGCCTTCCAGGCAAGGTTCGGCAGGGTAAAGGCGAAGCTGTGGGCCTTTTCCACCCGCACCGGTGTACTTCCCAAATTCTCGATCTTCATGCTCCGGGCAATGGCAGCGGCCTTTTCAGATACTGTATAGGATAAGGTCAGCTTTACCCCCTTGGCTGCAAAGAAAACCGCCAGGGTCTGACCCTCCCGCAAAGCAGGAAGTCCTTTCAGAGCAGGCTTATGCTCCAGGATCTCAAAGCCCGTGTATGTAAAATCGCTTCGGCGGCTTCCGTTGGCATAGGAAAGCACCAGGCTGGGGGTATGGAAATCACCGCCATAGGGGGTGTGAAATTCCTGGGGCATGGCCGAAAGATCGTAGGCCTTTCCCGTTTCATCGGTACGGATCGCCACATGGCTTCTGCCGGTTTGGGAATACTTACCAAAGGAAAGGTCCTCCCCTACCGGGCTTCCGAAATAGATATGCTCCGGCATCCCCAAAGAGTTGATACCAAAGGCATAGGTGCAGCCCTTGCTGTGCAGATAGAAGACCCGGGATGCCTCATCAAAATGAATTGCCATGAAGCAACAATCCTTTCGAACGGTTTTTATCTATTTTACCACAGCTTCGCACAGATTGCAAATATTCCCCGGAAAGAAAAGGTCATCTCCTATCAAAAAATCAAATTGCTTTCTGGTTTTATCTATGGTAAAATGGGGAAAACCCTTTCGGGGAGGCATTTACAATGGTTTATTTATACATGGGTCTCATGGCCCTGGGGATCCTGGCCGCAGACCAGATCACAAAGCTTTTGACCGTTTCCAAAATTGCAGTTGGTGCTGAGGTTCCGGTCCTGGACGGTCTGTTCCACTTTACCCACGCCCACAATTACGGAGCGGCATTCTCCTCCTTTGAGGGGATGCAGTGGCTGTTTGCCCTGATCTTTGCCGCCTTTGCGGTGTTTATTGTTTGGGAGTTTTCCAAAAAGCGCTGGCCCTTTACCACCTTTGACCGGTTTTGCATCATCGCCATCTTTGCCGGCGGACTGGGCAATATGATCGACCGTCTGCGGCTGGGCTATGTGGTGGATATGATCGAAGTGGAGTTTATCCGCTTCCCGGTGTTCAATGTAGCAGACTGCTTCATTACCTGTGGATGTATTCTTTTGATGGTACACCTGATCTTTTTTAATAAGGGCTTTTGGAAGGATGAGAAGAAATGATCCTGTTGGCTGACATTCCCGGAGAACGGCTGGATGCCTTTTTGGCCCGGTGTGTGGAGGGGATGACCCGCTCCGCCGCCCAGCGATTGCTGGAGGAGGGCTGTGTCACGCGCAACGGACGCCCCGGCAAAAAGAATGACAAGCTGGTCTGCGGTGACGAGATCCGGGTGCAGATCCCCGAGGCCAAGCCCGTGGATATCGTCCCCACCCAAATCCCTTTGGATATCGTGTACGAGGACGAGGATGTTTTGGTGATCAACAAGCCCAAGGGGCTGGTGGTCCACCCGGCAGCAGGACACCAGGATGACACCCTGGTCAACGGGCTTCTGTACGCCATGGGCGACTCCCTTTCCGGGATCAACGGGGAATTGCGCCCCGGCATCGTCCATCGGATCGACAAAGATACCTCCGGTCTTTTGGCTGTGGCGAAAAACGACCTGGCCCATGTGGTGCTGGCCAGCCAGCTGAAGGATCATACCATGGCCCGGACCTATGAATGCATCGTCTGCGGCAGCCTTAAAGAAGATTCCGGCACGGTGGATGCCCCCATTGGCCGCCATCCCTCCGACCGGAAGAAAATGTGCGTGACCCAGCGCAATTCCAAAAACGCCGTGACCCATTGGGAGGTCATCGGCCGCTACCGGGGCTATACCCATGTGCGCTGTAAGCTGGAGACCGGACGGACCCATCAGATCCGTGTCCACATGGCCCATATCGGTCACCCCATCCTGGGAGATACGGTCTACGGTCACAAAAAACCGGAGCTGGGACAAAGCTCCCAGGTGCTTCACGCAGGTGTTTTGTGCTTCCGCCACCCCCGGGATCAGCGGCCCGTGATCGTCGCCGCTCCCCTGCCCGATTACTTCCGGCAGGTGCTGGACAAATTGGTACAGCTGTAATTTCTACTAATTCGGCGGGGGTCATGACCCCGCCCTACAGATCGTCCAATAAACCAAAATTTGAAAGGACATGGTCTTTTTGAAAAAGCATCTTCTTCCTGCCAATCAGAACTGGTACAAAGCCGGCTTACACACCCACTCCACAGTCTCTGACGGCAAATTGACTCCCCTGGAGCTCAAGGCATTGTATCAGGCCAAAGGCTACAGCATTTTGGCTCTGACCGATCACCATATCATCGCCGCCCACCCGGAACTCAACGATCCGGAGTTTCTGATGCTTACGGGCATCGAGCTGAGTATGGAGACCGCAGACTACGCACCGCCCCAGAGCTTCTTCGGTGAAACCTATCATTTTAATCTCATTGCCAAGCAGCCCAACAACCTGTGGCAGCCCTATCCTCCCAAGACCATCAATGACAATAACCGTCCTTATGCGGAAAAAGCCCATTGGGATGATGCCCAGCGCGTCTGCAGCGTAGAATGCGCCAACCGGTTCATTCAGCGAGCCAACGAAGAAGGCTTTCTGGTGATCTACAATCACCCCACCTGGTCCGGACAGTGCTGGCGGGAATATTCCCAGCTGCGTGGACTGTGGGCCCTGGAGCTTCGCAACACACACAATTGCATGATGGGCTATGACGATAACAATCATCGGGTCTATCGGGATATGCTGGCCTTTGACAACCGCCTTTGTGTAGTGGCTGCCGATGACACCCACCGTCCCCATACAGTAGGTGGTTCCTGGACCATGATCTGCGCACCTGCGCTTACTTACGATGCAGTCATTGCCGCCATGGAGCGTGGTGATATTTACGCTTCCTGCGGTCCCGAGATCCACAGCATCTGCCTGGAGGATAATACTCTCACCCTCACCTGCTCCGAAGCCGCCCAGGTGTGTCTGGAGACTCAGGCACGTTACGCTCTGCGTTGTGCCGGTGAAAACGGCACTCCCATTACCACCGCTCAGTTTGACCTTTCCGTATGGAAACAAAAATCCAACGGTGATCCCAATGCCTATATTCGTTTTACCGTCACCGCGCCCGACGGCTCCTATGCCGCCACCAGAGCCTATCGCATGGATGAATTATTCTGATTGATCAAAGCCTTTCCCAGGGGAGGCTTTTGTCCGATAAACCGGAATTGGAAAGGAGTTTCCCCTATGTTTTCCCAAGTCCTGCTCACTGTAGACTATGACCGGACCCTGACCGGGCCGGATTCGACGATCCCGGAACGGAATCTGGAAGCCATCCGCTATTTTATGGAAAATGGCGGTGCCTTTACCATGAATACCGGACGTTCCACCACTACCATGCGGAATCTGTTTGACAAAATTCCGGTGAATGCACCCTTTTTGCTGTATAACGGCTCTGCCGCCTACGAAAACGGCAAGCTTACCCACTGCTGCCCCATTGATCTTCCCATGTGGGACACCCTGGATGAGGTCCATGCCCATTTCCCGGATATGAATTTGGAGATCCAGGGAGAAAAGCTGCACTACTTATATAAGGTCCTGCCCGGGTATCCGAAATTCTATCAGGGGATCGGCTGGGGCTATGCCACGGTAAGCCGCGGAGACGATCTGGGCCCCTTTTTGAAATTCTCTCTGTTCGGCAGGACCTGGGACGACAGTGTTGCCCAGTTTTACGAGGGTACTCAGGAGGATCTGGACCGGATGGATCAGGCCGAAGCCTGGCTGAAGGCCCGGTTCGGGGATAAGGTCAGTGTATTCCGTGCCGCGCCCCGGATCATTGACATCCACGCCGGCGGTGTGAGCAAGGGCGTTGCCGCCCGGGCACTGCAGAAGCGGATGGGGCGTAAGATTTTGGTATGTGTGGGAGATTCCCACAACGACCTTTCCATGCTGGACGACGCCGATTATGCCTATACCCCAGCCGATGCGGTAATCGCAGGAGGCTACGAAACCGTGTGCAATTGTGCAGACGGTGCCGTTGCCGATGTGATTTATAAAAAAATCCCGGAGATTCTAAAAAATCAGCCTTGACAGATTGGATTTTTTATGCTACTATCTACTAGCTGAATCGCGCATTCGCGGGTGTAGTTCAATGGTAGAACACCAGCCTTCCAAGCTGGATACGCGGGTCCGATTCCCGTCACCCGCTCCATTCAACATGCGCCAGTAGCTCAGTTGGATAGAGCAACTGCCTTCTAAGCAGTAGGTCGGGGGTTCGAGTCCCTCCTGGCGTGCCATTCAGCAACTATTCACTATTCACTATTACTTCTTACTTCAAATATGGTGGGTGTAGTTCAATTGGCAGAGCACTGGATTGTGGTTCCAGGCGTTGTGGGTTCGAGTCCCATCACCCACCCCAGAAAAGCCAAAAGCCGTTCCGATAGGAACGGCTTTTGGCTTTTCTATGGGTATTCGTGGGTGATGGGACTCGAAAGGGCGGCCCATCCGAAGGATGGGCAAAAATTGAGAGCTGGCGAGCAATTTTTAGCCCGTGGGAGAGTCCCATAGGAAAAGGAGTATTCGTGGGTGATGGGACTCGAAAGGGCGACCCATCCGTAGGATGGGTAAAAATTGAGAGCTGGCGAGCAATTTTTAGCCCGTGGGAGAGTCCCATAGGAAAAGGAGTATTCGTGGGTGATGGGACTCGAAAGGGCGGCCCATCCGTAGGATGGGTAAAAATTGAGAGCTGGCGAGCAATTTTTAGCCCGTGGGAGAGTCCCATAGGAAAAGGAGTATTTGTGGGTGATGGGACTCGAAAGGGCGGCCCATCCGAAGGATGGGTAAAAATGGTTCTATAACCATTGTTTTCCCGGCAAAGCTATGCTATACTAATGTAAACATAGAAAGGCGGCATATTATGAAACGACTGATTTCCCTTCTTTTGATCTTTTCCCTGTTTTGCTTCACCGGCTGTGCCAAGGAAGAAGCCGGCACCAAATATACCCTTGTGGGTATCCAGCTTACCGACGGCGGCTATATGAACGAATCCGCTCTGCGTCAGCAGACCGGTGGAGAAGACCTGTATATCCGGCTATATGATAACGGCACCGCCAAGCTGAAAATTCAGAAGGGTGCGCCCGTGGAAATGCACTATGATGATCTTTACATATGGAATCCCCAAACCCCGGATATCAAGGCCGCCTATCATTTTGAGGACAACGGTCTGAGCATTTTGGACTACCCCTTTATCTATCACTTTGAAAAATAAGGCAATTTAAGATTGATTTCAGCATTCCGATGTGTTATACTAGGCCCAGGCTTTTCGGCCTGGAATTTTCAGAAAGAAGGTAACTGATTATGAAGAAGACTCTGAAGCTGGCTCTGTGCCTGGTCCTGGTGCTCTGCACCTGTCTGTGCATGGTCGCCTGCGGCGGTGATGACGAGGGTTCCATCGCTGGCAAGTACGTTATTTACTCCATGGACGACGGTTCTCAGACCATCAAGGGCGATGACCTGAACACCATCCTGTCCGCTATGGGCCTGACCAATGAGAGCATGTACATCGAGCTGAACGCTGACGGCACTGCCGAGATGTCTGTTTTCGGCGAGACCGCTGAGATGGCTTATGCCGCTGGCAAGATCTGGCCCGTTGATGAGCCCGACGACAAGGCAGACTTCTCCGTTAAGGACAGCAAGCTGACCATCGAGATCGAAGACACTACCATGGTATTCACCAAGAAATAATCCCGTAAAAATATGACGCTGTCTCAAATGGGAGACAGCGTCATTTTTATTCTCCATTGATCCGGGCTTCGATACGCTTCAGAGCGTACTCCATCTTCTCGTAAACTCCCGAAGACACCCGCTCCATATAACCGTCTTCATAGGCCTGCATGGTCTCATGGATCCGCATGACCCGCAGAGGCGCGTCGCCCTCGGCTACCGTAAAAATAGGGGTATAGTCATAGCCGGTGATCTTGCACTTTCCGGTTTTTCCGTCCTTTGTGATCTCAAGATCCAAAATGACAGAATACTCCGATCCGGATTTGCCCGCATCCCCAAAGAAATCTCCCAGGGAATAGGCCAAAAACTGTCCCTTTTGGGGATCAAAGGTCATCTGCTGGACATAGTGAGAATGGGTACCAATGATGGCATCCACACCGGAATTCTGCAGAAACTCACAGATCTCCTCCTGACTGGAGCTGATGGTATCGTTGTACTCGCTGCCCCAGTGGAGCATGGCAACCACCAGGTCCGGCTCCTCACGGTCCACCGCCGTCAGGACGCTTCCGATCTTCTCAAAATCCACCTGCTGATAGGTCATATCATAGTCCGTATAAAGGATGTTCACACAGTCCGTATTATCCGGGGGCAGGGTCATGCCGTCCATACCCTTGGTAAAGGCCACAAAGGCGATGCGGATCCCCTTTACCGTAACGATGGTATAGCCGCCGTTTTCCTCAAATTCTTCCCGGGAGGCATAGACCCCCAAGGGCTCCATTCCGGCAGCGCGAACACCGTCAATGGTGGAGGACAGTCCCGACATACCGTTACGGATCGAATAGGAATTGGCAAGCTGGATCAGATCCACACCCATCTTGCCCAAAGTTTGTACCAGGGACTGAGGTGCCGAGAAGTAAGTGCCGCCATAGGGCTCACCCACCAGATTGCCCTCCAGATTCAAAACCGACACATCCGCATTGCCCAGCAAATACCCCACATCCATAAAGGCCTGGGTATAATCCATGGCGCTGCCTCCTGCGGCTACCACCCGATCGGTGATATTCAGATCTCCCGCCGCAGCCAGGTGGATCACCGTATCCTGCACCAAAGGTTCCGTAGTTTGGGAAGTTACATCTGTCCCGGCAGGCTCTGTGCCTTCTGTAGCCTGGACCTGAGGCGGCACAGTGCTCACCGGTGCCGGGGCATCCTCTCCCCGGGTCAGCAGGAATATGGTCACAATGACCGCGATCAACGCCACCGCCGCAAAAATCAGCCGCAGGCGCATTTTCTTTTGCTGACGCTTTCTTTCTTCCTGGGCTTCTTTCCGTAAACGCCGCCGCTCCTCAAAAGCTTCCGAATCAAAGGCCATATTTCCGCCTCCTTTTTTACACATTTAGAGTATTGTACACCATTTTTTCCATTTCCACAACCCCCCACCGCATTTTTCTGTCTTTACACCGCCGGTTTTTTGGGGTAATATTATGGTAGGGTGGGGCTTGCCCCCACCGAATTTCCTGTATATGATCTCTACGGAGGTATCATGTTTGTGACCAACAATACGACGGCAGCCCCCGTGGGGCGGTTTGCGCCCACTCCCTCCGGGCGGATGCATTTAGGCAATGTGTTTGCGGCCCTGATCGCCTGGCTGTCCGTGCGCAGTCGGGGCGGCAGTCTTGTTTTGCGCATGGAGGACCTGGACACCCAGCGCACCAGTGACGAATACGCCCAGACCCTCCGGGAGGATCTGACCTGGCTGGGTCTTGACTGGGACTGGGAAACCCCACCACAAAGCCGCCGCAGCGAGGTATACGACCGGTATTTCTCAATTTTGGAAGAAAAAGGTCTGCTCTACCCCTGCTACTGTACCCGAAGCCAGCTGCACAGTGTCAACGCCCCCCATTTATCCGACGGCACCTATGTCTATGCCGGTACCTGCCGGGATCTGACAAGCACCCAGCGTGCCGCCTTTTCCCGGGCGCCTTCCTGGCGGGTCCGGGTCCCGGACCGGGAATGGGTGGTTGACGATCTGCTCCAGGGCACTTATCGGGAAAATCTCGTCACCGATTGCGGCGATTTTGTGGTGCGCCGTGCCGATGGGGTGTATGTGTACCAGCTGGCAGTGACCGTGGACGACGGCGAAGCCGGTGTGACGGAAGTCGTCCGGGGCATGGATCTGCTCAGTTCTGCCCCCCGGCAGATGTATCTGCAATCGCTATTTGGCTTCCCCCATCCCCAATACGGTCATGTTCCCATGCTGTTGGCCCCCGACGGACGCAGGCTCAGCAAACGGGATAAGGATCTCGATCTGGGGCAGCTTCGTCTGCGGATGCGCCCGGAAGCTCTCCTGGGCGCCTTGGCCCATGCCGCAAAGCTGACGGATACCGCCCAGCCCATCAGCGCCCGGGAGCTGGCAAGCCTGTTCTCCTGGGACCGTCTTTCCCGGGAGGCCATCTATCTGCAAGGAGAAGATCTTCTGTGACCTTTTCCTAGATTTCCAGTGAAAAAACAGTCACTTTGTACAAATTCTTCCGGGCTTGCTTGCTATTTCTCTCTTTTGGGGGTATAATTCTTTTATTCCGATTATGCAGGAGGTAGCGTTATGTCTAATAAACCTGTACTCGTGGTCATGGCAGCCGGCATGGGCAGCCGTTACGGCGGCCTGAAGCAGATCGACCCCGTTGGCAGTCAGGGGGAAGCCATCTTAGACTATTCCCTTTACGATGCCCACGCAGCCGGTTTTGAAACCGCTGTGATCATTATCAAAGAAGCCATTAAAAAGGACTTCATGGATACCGTAGGCAAGCGACTGGAAAAATCTCCCATGGAGATCCGCTATGCCTATCAGGAGGTGGACAAGCTTCCGGAGGGCTTTACCGTGCCGGAGGGGCGTGTGAAGCCCTGGGGTACCTGCCACGCGGTTCTGAGTGCCGCTGAGGTCATCGGCGATGCCCCCTTTGCGGTGATCAACTCCGATGACTATTACGGGCGCTCCGCCTTTGCCACCATTTACCGATACCTGACCACCGCTCAGGATACCGCCACCTATGACTACTGCATGGTGGGCTACGAGCTTTGCAATACCGTCACCGAAAACGGCAGCGTGTCCCGGGGCGTCTGTCAGACCGATGCCCGGGGGTATCTGACCCAGGTAGTAGAGCGCACCCGGATCGAAAAGTATCCGGGCGGCATCCACTACACTGAAGACGGCGGCGAAACCTGGACGGATCTGCCTGCAAGGATCCCGGTCTCCATGAATATGTGGGGCTTTACCCCCAGCTTCCTCCGGGAGATCATTCAGCGATTCCCCCGTTTTCTCACGGAGAAAGTTCCTGAAAATCCCCAAAAGGCAGAATACTTCCTTCCCGGCTCTGTCAGTGAGCTTGTGGAGGAGGGGAAGGCCACTGTCAAGGTGCTGGAGTCTTCGGACAAGTGGTACGGTGTCACCTACGCCGCTGACAAGCCCATAGTGGTGGCCGCCCTGAAGGAGATGACCCAAAAGGGCATGTACCCCGACGGTCTTTGGGGTTAATTCCCTACAGCAACAACAATGCCGGTATCCACGGGAGCTTCACGTGGATACCGGCGTTTTCTTCCGAAATTTATAATTCATGCTTGACGGCCTTCTTCCCGGCGGATCAGCCAAATACCCACCAGATTCGACAGGATCGTAAAAACATCAAAGGTCAAAGCCGCATAATTCTGATAGCACAGATCGTACACCACCCAAAGACTTTGGGCGAGAATGATGGATACCTTAAACAGCACCGGGCTTTTGGCATCAATAAGCCAGGTAAAGATCGCCGCCGACACAATGGGCAGCCATACCAAAAGTCCAAAACCGTCAAATAGGAAAGTCAGGCCTGCCTGGACACCGATGAACAGGATCTTCCAAAGGGTCACATGCTTGACCCGGGTGATCATCAGGTTTCGGGCAATCCCCACCAGACCGCAGATCGCGCCGGACACCGCACCCAATATGAGATTGGCGGCAGCCTGGATGGTAAACTGGACGCATTGGGCCGCCAGTACCGCTTTTTTGCTTTTGATCAAGCCAATGGCTACCATCAGTGCGCAGCCGATAAAGGAGATCACATTCCCCAAAACCACAATATTCACAAGCTTCCTCCTGTGTCTTCCCCAAATTTTCTGTTTCTTTTTTTCTTATTTTATGCTATACTGAGAAAAATTTCAACTCCCAGGTGATAGTATGAAACGAATCCTCGCGTTCTTTCTCACAGTCTGCCTTTTGACTGCCTGCAGCACGCCCCAGGCATCCCCCACCACGGAGACCACCTTGGCCCAGCCTCCACTTTTGGGCCTATGCATCCGGGATCGGGACAGGGACCCTGCCTATTATGACGCTTTGGAGCAGCTGCTGCGGGATGCCGGTTATCGGCTCAGTGTTGCCGACAGCCAAAACGACCAATCCCGGCAGGACAGCCTGATTGCCGGTATGGTCCAGGAGGGGTGCGCACTGATCCTCAGTGAGCCCGTTATGGTCAGCGCACAGGAAACGGTTTTGCATACCACGGCACAGCTGCCGTTGCTGCTTTTGAATTATCAGCCGGAGGCGGCAGTTTTGGAAAGCCGGCAAAACCTTGCCTATATTGGCTGCGATCCTGCCGAAGCGGCGATTTTACAGAGTCAGGCCGCAGCACTGCTTCCCGACGGCGGTGACTTAAACGGCGACGGTCTCATCAGCTACGCCATTCTCACCGGCCCGGAGGACCACCTGGATGCCCAGCTTCATATCAAAGGTGCCCAGTGGGAAACCGGCGAGCTGCTGGCAACAGAGTACACCGACTGGACTTCCCAGCAGGGTCAAGCCGCCTGCTCCCGGCTCCTCTCCCAATACGGGCTGGATCTGGAGGTCATTCTCTGCGGTAACCCTGCCCTTGCCCAAGGTGCATTGCAGGCCGTAGAGGACCGGGGCTGGCGTGCCGGTCAGGACGGATATTTGCTGGCTTTGGGCAGCAATGACGAGATCCCTTCCCTGATCCTTCAGGGAGGCATTGCCTCCACAGTGATCCCCGATACCCAGGCCCAACTGGATCGGATCTTGCAAACGGCAGAGCAAATGCTGGCAGGCATCCAGCCGGAAACCGTCACCTACACTCCCTATATTACCGTCACCGCCGATAACGCCACCGAATACTTGCCTTAATAAGAAGGTCGTGGCATTCTGACTGGGTGTAGGATGCCAGGGCCGGTTTATGCATCCAAGTTTTCGATCTCCTGGTCCGTGAGGGGGCGTACCTGCCCTCTCGGCAGATCTCCCAGGGTCAGCTCCCCCTCCCGGATCCGTTCCAGGTAGGTCACCGGCAGGCCCCGGCTGGCAAGCATTCGTCTTACCTGATGATATTTCCCCTCATATACCGTCACATGGCACTGTCCGGGACCCAGGATCTCCAGATCCGCCTCCAGGCATCGGGTGCCATCCCCCAGGGTCAGTCCCTGCCGAAAGGCCTGCACATCTTCTGCGGTGGCAGTGCCCTCATGGCGGGCATAGTAGACCTTGGGGACTTTCTTTTTGGGGCTGATAAGCCGGTGCAGAAGGTCTCCGTCATCGGTGAAGAGCAAAAGCCCCTCCGTGGCCTTGTCCAACCGTCCTACAGGCTTTAAGTCCTGATACTCCCGGGGCAGCAGCTCCATCACTGTCCGCTCCACCCGATCCTCGGTGGCGGTCACAAAGCCCTCAGGCTTATTGAGCAGGATCACTCTGCGGCCCTGTTTTTTCAGGGGCTGTCCGTCCAGGCAGACGGTTTCTGCGCCCACCTTTCTGCCCGGGTCCTTTTCGGGCTTGCCGTCCACAGTGACCCGCCCGGCCTTGATCATGCCTTTTACCTGACTGCGGGTGCCTGCCCCGCAGTCGCTGAGATATTTGTCCAAACGTTCCATAGTAAGTCCTTTCCAATTCCGGTTTTCTGTAGGGGAGCCTTTGGCGCCTGTGTCTATCCAGCTCACCGATAAATTGGCATTCATACTTCCCGCCTATGGGGAATATGCTTTGGTGTAAACCAATACCGGGAGGGATCGTTATGATGGTGATGACCGCAAAGGTCGATATAAAAAAGATTTTGATCATATTGGGGGCAATTGTGGCCCTGATCATTGGGTGTATCTGGGTTTTCGGTGGGGACGAAGCGGATACCCAAACCGCCACAGTCCCCGCTGCCTCTGACAATGACAGTCGGGTGGCCTTTTTGAAGGAGCTGGGCTGGGAGGTCAGTACATCCCCCACAGACTCCGGGCAGGTAAAGATCCCGGAAACCGCCTCGGATGCCTTCAGCCGCTATAATGAACTGCAAAAATCCCAAGGGTACGATCTGAGCCGTTACGGCGGTAAGACCGTCATGCGCTATGTGTACAAGGTCAACAACTTCCCCGAAGCCACCGAACCGGTGTATGCCACCCTGCTGGTCTATAAGAATCAGATCATCGGCGGCGACATCACCGACACTGCCCCGGAGGGTAAGATCCTGCCCCTGAAAAAAGCCGCAACGACTGCAGACTGAGGGAAGATATTGAGATATTGAGATATCTCAATATCTTACTATCTAATTATCTTACTATCTTACCATACCTCTCCCCCACTTGACAAGGGCTGAATGCTGTGGTATGCTTTCTTCACAACTGCATATCTTCAGGGCAGGGTGAAATTCCCGACCGGCGGTAAAGTCCGCGAACCCTTTGGGTTGAATCGGTGCGATTCCGATACCGACAGTACAGTCTGGATGGAAGAAGAAAACAACGCAATTTCTATGCCCTGGGTGTATACCCAGGGCTTTTTTTGAGGTGAGACAAATGGACCGCAACCGTTCCGTAAAAAAACTGGTGATCCTTTCCATGCTGGGCGCCATTGCCTATGTGTTGATGGTCACCATCCGGGTACCGGTGGTGCTGTTTCTGAAATATGAGCCCAAGGACGTGATCATCGCTATTGGCGGCTTCCTCTACGGCCCCCTGGCCTCCGCCCTGGTCAGTCTGCTGGTAAGCCTTTTGGAGATGGTCACTGTCAGCGAAACCGGCCCCATCGGCTGTTTGATGAACTTTATCTCCACCTGCAGCTTTGCCTGCACCGCCGCATTTATCTACAAGAAAAAGCGCAGTCTGTCCGGTGCGATCTGGGGACTTTTGGCAGGCTCTGTATCCATGATCGGGCTGATGCTTCTTTGGAATTGGCTCGTTACCCCCTTGTATATGGGTATCCCCCGATCCGGGGTGGAGCCCCTGCTTTTGCCTGCGTTTTTGCCCTTTAACGCTCTGAAGGCAGGCCTGAACACCGCCTTTACCCTGCTTTTGTATAAGCCCCTGGTCACCGCGCTTCGCCGCTCCGGTCTGGTCAGCGGTACCGGCAACTCCCATGCTCCCACCAAAGGCAGCCGCCTGGGACTCTTCCTCTGCGCCGCCGCCTTGCTGGCAACCTGCATCCTGCTCCTGCTTGTCTGGAGAGGCGTTCTGTAAATTTCAGTCTGGCGGGCTGTTGCACCGCATCCGTAGGGTGGGGTCATGCCCCCGCCTCATCCGGAATCCCTTCGGAGGTTTTTATGTCTGTACGAATCGCGACTGAGGCGGATCTTCCTGCCATGCTGGAGATCTACACGCCCTATGTGGATCACACCACCGTAAGCTTTGAATACGAGCCTCCCACGCTGCAGGCTTTTACCGACCGGTTTCGCTCCATCACGGCCCGGTTCCCCTGGCTGGTGTGGGAGGAAGAAGGCTGTGTCCTTGGGTATGCCTACGGCAGCGCCCCCTTTACCCGGACAGCCTATCAGTGGAGCTGTGAGGTATCCATTTACCTGGCCCCCAAAGCCCACCGCCGGGGTATTGGCCGGATCCTCTACACCGCCCTGGAGCAGCTGATGACACGCCAGGGCTTTCGGATGTGTTATGCCCTGATCACCTCTCCCAATACCGCCTCTTTGTCCTTCCATACCGCCATGGGCTACAGATTTTTGGTGGATTTTCACGATGTAGGCTTTAAGATGGGCCAGTGGCTGGGGGTCGTTTGGATGGAAAAAGAACTGAATTCTGTCGAAATATCCAGTGCCCCTCCCATTCCTTTTGCAGAACTTGTGAAAAGTGACAAAAGTATCCTTTACTTTTTGGATAATTTACCGCTTCCCTAACCGTTAAAAATGTGTTATGTTATGGGTGGAGATATACTGTCTCCACCTGTTTTTTTCAAATCAGTTTTCCACCACTTTAACACAAGGAGCTGTCAATATGTATTTCCAGAAAAAACGCTGTATCGCAATGCTTTTGGCCGGTGGCCAGGGCAGTCGTCTGAAGGTGCTCACTGAGAAAACAGCCAAGCCCGCTGTTCCCTTTGGCGGTAAATACCGGATCATCGACTTTCCCTTAAGCAACTGTGTCAATTCCGGCATCGATACCGTGGGCATCCTGACCCAGTATCAGCCCCTGGAGCTTAACGAATACATCGGCAACGGTCAGCCCTGGGGCCTGAACAAGACCCACAGCTGCGCCCAGGTTCTGCCCCCCTACGAACGCCACGACAAGAAGTCCGGCTGGTACAAGGGCACTGCCAACGCCATCTATCAGAATATCGATTTTATCGAGCGTTTTGATCCTGACTATGTGGTAGTCCTCTCCGGTGACCACATCTACAAGATGGACTATGCCAAGATGGTAGCCTATCACGAGGCCAACAACGCCTCCTGCACCATTGCTGTCCGTGAAGTGCCTCTGAAGGAGGCCTCCCGGTTCGGCATCCTGAACACGAATCCCGACAACTCCATTTACGAGTTTGAGGAGAAGCCCAAGAAGCCCAAGTCCACCAACGCCTCCATGGGTATTTATGTGTTCAACTGGAGCGTTCTGCGGGAGGCTCTCATCAGCGATGAGGAAAATCCCGACTCCTCCAATGACTTCGGCAAGAACATTATCCCCAGCCTTCTGGCCGCGGGCCACAAAATGATGGCCTACCATTTTGACGGCTACTGGAAGGATGTGGGAACTATCGACTCCCTGTGGGAAGCCAACATGGAGCTTCTCGGCAAGGATCCGGAGTTCAACATCCGGGGCGATGAGCGCCATAAGATCTACGCCCGTAACGATGCCCATCCCTCCTCCTATATCGACGGCAACGCCAAGACCGTCAACTGTTTCATTGCCGAGGGCTGTGAAGTGTACGGCACGGTACGTCACAGTGTGATCTCTGTGGGCTGTACCATCGGCGAGGATGCTTTGGTAGAGGACAGCGTGGTCATGCCCGGCGTAGTCATCGAGCCCGGTGCCATCGTTCGCCATGCCATTTTGGGAGAGAGCAGCAAGGTCTGCCGCAACGCCGTTGTGGGCGGCGCCTTCGATGCCGATGAGCCTAAGCAGATCAGCGTCACCGCCAAGGGTGCCGTTGTGGAAGCCAATACCGTGCTTTTGCCCGGTGAAATGCTGTAAGGAGGGGTATGCTATGAATGCAATGGGTATTATCTTCGCCAATGACGGCACCATCGGTGCCCTCACCGAAAAGCGCACCATGGCCAGTCTACCCTTTGGCGGTCGTTACCGTCAGGTGGACTTCGCCCTTTCCAACCTCTCCGCAGCCGGTATCCGCCATGTGGGCATCATCACCCGTCACAGCTACCAGAGCCTGATGAACCATATCGGCTCCGGTGAAGAATGGGGCATGGAGCTGGAAGAAGGCGGCTTGGAATTTCTGACTCCCTATGCCATGAGCCGCACCGATAACTACCGGGGCAAGCTGGAATCTCTGTATACCGCCATGAACTTTTTGGAATACGGCGACGAGGACGAGTATGTCTTCATGATCGACTCCGCTGTTCTTTCCAATATTGATCTGCAGTGTGTTCTGTCCTCCCACATCGAAAGTGGCTGTGACATCACCGTTGTCACCAAGGCCGGCATTGCCAACGGCACCAAGCAGCTGGATCTGGCCCTGAAGCTGGACGAGAACGGAAAGATCTGTGACATGGCGGTAGACTATGTGGCCCCTGCCGACTACGTGGCCTCCATGGATATTTTTGTACTGTCCAAAAAGTGGCTGGTCCGTCAGGTAAAGGAGCATATTGCTCATAATCTGTACCATATGGACCGGGACCTGGTTTTGGGTCTGTGGCAGAAGGGTCAGGCTACTGTGAATGTCTACCAGTTTAAGGGCGAAGCCATGTTCAACGAATCTGTTGAGGAATATTTCCAGAATTCCCTGGCGCTGACCGATAAGAAGATCCGCTACGATCTGTTCCACTACAATCACCCGGTCTATACCCGTGTCCGTGACCGCGTTCCCTCCTTCTATGGGGACCGTTGCCAAATCAAAGACTGCATCGTAGCCGACGGCTGTATGCTGGGCGGCGAGGCTTCCAACTGTATTTTGTTCCGTCAGGTGACCTTGTACCCCGGCGCCGATATTCAAGACTGCATCATTATGAATGACTGCGTCATCGGCGAAGGCGCTCAGCTGAAAAATGTTATTTTGGATAAGGACGTGGTAGTACGTCCCGGTGCCCGGCTGATGGGCACTCCCAGCAATCCCGTGATCGTTAAGAGAGGAGAAATCGTATGAAAATTGCCATCCTCGCCTCTGAGGGTGCGCCCTATGCCAAATCCGGCGGCCTGGGCGATGTAATGGAGGCCCTCCCTGCCGCCCTGGCGCGCATTGAGGGCAATGAAGTGGTGCTGATCCTGCCCTATTATAAAAAGATCAAAGAAAATCCCGCTTACGAAGTAGAGCAGGTAGCCCAGTTCCATGTGGCTTTGGGCTGGCGGCGGCAGTATGCCGGCATTTTCCGGCTCTTGAACCGCAATGACAGTGTTCAGGTGTTTTTTGTGGACAGCCAGTACTATTTCGGTGCCCGTCCCGGTGCTATTTACGGCGATGTGGATGACGGCGAACGCTTCGCCTTCTTCTCCAAAGCCTGCCTGGATGCCCTGGTAGCTGTGGACTTTGTCCCCGATGTGATCCAGTGCAACGACTGGCAGACCGCTCTGGTCCCCACCCTGCTCCATGCCCAGTACCGGGCACTGTTCCCCAATACCAAATGCATGTACACCATCCACAACATCGAATACCAGGGCTGGGCCCACGGTGACTTCTTCGATGATGTGCTGGCACTGCCCTGGGAGTACCGCAATACCCTGGATATGGGCGGCAGTGTGAATCTGATGAAGGGTGCCATCGAGTCTGCGGACCTGGTGACCACCGTTTCCCAGACCTATGCCCGGGAGCTGATGTATCCCTACTATGCCCATGGCCTGGATGGGATCCTGGCCTCCAATGCCTGGAAGCTCACCGGCATCACCAACGGCATCGATGTGGGTACCTTTAACCCCGAGACCGATCCCCATCTTCCCGCCCATTTCAATGCCGACTCCTTCCGGGAGGGCAAAGCCGCCTGTAAGGCCGCCCTGCAGGAGGAAGTGGGTCTGCCCATCCGGGAGGACGTGCCTTTGATGGTCATGGTCACCCGTTTGGCAGGTCACAAGGGGCTGGACCTTCTTTGCTATATTGCCCGTCGGCTCATGTGGGAGGAGGACTGCCAGCTTTTGGTGGTTGGCACCGGTGAGCCCCGGTTTGAGCAGTTCTTCCGGGAGCTTGCGGCAGAATTCCCCGACCGGGTCGCTGCAAAGCTCATCTTTGATCTGGGCCTTGCCGCCCGGACCTATGCCGGCGGTGATATCTACCTGATGCCCTCCAAGAGCGAGCCCTGCGGTCTGAGCCAAATGAACGCCATGCGTTACGGCACCGTTCCCGTGGTCCATTCCACCGGCGGCTTGAAGGACACCGTACCGCCTGTGGATGAAAACGGGCAAAACGGTCTGGGCTTTACCTTCCAAAGCTACAATGCTGACGACTTCTACGGTGCGCTGAAGCGCTGCCTGAGACTGTACAATGAGATGCCCGAGGCTTTCCGGGCTTTGCAGTATACGGATATGTGCCAGGACTTCTCCTGGAATGTCCCCGCCGGAAAGTATATGGAGCTGTTCCATCAAATGCTGGGCTGGTAACCTTCCAAAAAGATAGACTGTCATTCCGAGTGGAGCGTAGCGGAATCGAGGAATCTGCGCACTATATGACTGCTAAGCAGTGAAACAGTGCCAAGATCCTTCGACTCGCTGCGCTCGCTCAGGATGACAGTCTTTTTTGTTGTTTTCTCTTCCCAAAACTATTTTACCTTAGTTAGACGGCACCTTGCTTTGTCCGGACTGCGGCAGGGTCATGACCCCGCTCTACAGCTTTTATTCCGTACCGTTGCTTAAGGCGCAGATGGCATCTGCCAGAATATCTGCCGAGAGGAGGGCTTCTGCGTGGGTATTGCCGGCAGTGCCTACCTCTATCAGGAGCATTCCCGGAGACAGATCCTGGTTATACCGGGAATTGCGCAGACAAAAGGGTCTGCAGATCCCGGGAGCCTGCCGCTCCAGCTGGACATACAGCTTCAGTCCCAATGCCACATTTTCCTTCCACTGGGGGTTCTCCTGCCAGGCATACCCCGTTCCCAATACCAGCATCAGCTGGGCGGCCCGGCTTCCGTCTACCTGGGCAGTCGCTCCCAGCTGATTGCCGTTTTTATCCTCGATGGCATCCCGGTGCAGGTCCAGGACAAGACAGATCTCCGGGCATTCCGCAAGCCAGCGGCTTACAGTCTGCCGGGCGGCATCATAGGAGCCGTCATAAGAATCCCGATCATGTAGGGTCTTATCGTGGATCACCCCAATGCCCCGGGCTTCCAGCTGTTTTGCCAAAGCCTCCCCAATGGACACCATATTTTGGGAAGTATCCTCCGTGCGGTAACCGCCACTGTCCAAATAGCTTTCGCAGGCATGGGTATGGACGATCAGCACCTTTGGGTCTTGTCCATACAAGGACCAATCCAGGGGCTTTTCCAAAAGCTCCTCCAGATCTACCTGGGCTGCGGCAGTCTGATGCAATTGGATGGACGGGGCATCCGAAGCAGAGAAGCAAGGCTTTGCAAGCGGTTGGGTGGGAACCGTTGGCTCCGGGGCCTGGGTCGTTTCTGTACTCTTTGGAGCCGCGGAAGCTTTGGGCCACCGGCCCGTCTCCGCATACAAAAGCCAGGATGCCAGCCCTGGCCCGATCCTCCCCATTTGGGGCAGGAGATTTCCTGCCAGGCGCAGCACCACCGCCCCCAGGATCGCTGCCGCTCCCACTCGCAGACTCTTTCGTTCCGGTCCCATAATGCCTCCCTTCCAAAAAAGAGGGTTGCCGCAAGCGGCAACCCTCTGTATGTTTATGGGCGTTTCCATTTCGGTCTTGTCCGTAATTCCAAACGCAAATTAGCAAAAAAATCTGACAACAATTCTGCCGCTTCTGCCTCGCATAATCCCCTTTCTACCTGGGGATGATGATTGAAAGCCATAGAAAACAGGTCGCAGACAGAACCGCAAGCGCCACATTTTTTATCCTCTGCCCCAAATACCACCCTTGGGATCCGGGCATTGACGATCGCCCCTGCGCACATGGGGCAGGGCTCCAATGTCACATACAAGGTGCATTCCCAAAGCCGCCAGCCCCCCAGGGTCTTGCAGGCCTGGGCAATGGCCTCCACCTCCGCGTGAGCCAAAGCGGACTTGTCCTTCTCCCGGCGGTTGCGGCCACAGCCCACGATCTCATCTCCCCGGACGATCACGCAGCCCACCGGCACTTCTCCCTCCGCCGCCGCTTCCTTTGCCAATTCCAGCGCCTGCTCCATATAGAATCTGTCGTCCATCCGCTCATCTCCTTTTGCTTATCATACGCAAAAAGCCGCCAACAGTCAAGAACATTCCAATTATCCGCTTTGCCTCCCATTCATCTGGGTCCATTCTATCACAGCTTCGCCGGGAAAAAGGTAAAAATCTGCTGGGTCACAAATATTGCATCCGGGAAATATTTGTGATATAATGTCTAAAATGTGTATTTTGGGGAGTTTTTTATGAAAACCTTACTCCATATTTGCTGTGCCCCCTGTGCCAACCAGTGCATTGAGGTTTTGCGCACCGATCATTTCGAGGTATCCGGCTTCTGGTACAATCCCAACATCCATCCCTTCACGGAGTACCGTGCCCGTCGCAACTGTCTTCGGGAATATGCCGAGACCATTGCCCTTCCCCTTCTGGAGAAAAACGATTACGCATTGCGCCCCTTTGTCCGGGCAGTTGCGGAGGATATCTCCGGCCGCTGTGTCAAATGCTACGAAATGCGTCTGTTTGAGACGGCAAAAGCCGCCAGGGAGGGTGGCTTTGACAGCTTTACCTCCTCACTGTTCATCAGCCCCTATCAGAATCATGAGCTGATGCGGGAGGTTGCTGGGCGCGCCGCCGCGGAATATGGCGTGGAATTTCTCTACCGGGATTTCCGTCCCTATTTCAAGGCCGGTCAGGAAAAAGCCCGTGAACTTGGCTTTTATATGCAGAAATACTGCGGCTGCGTGTTCTCCGAAGAAGAGCGCTATCTGAAGAAAAATAAGATCATATTGTAGAGGAAAGCTTATGGATCAGTTCGTATTTGCCGTCCCTTGTTTATTTGGCCTGGAGGGCATTGCCGGTGATGAATTGCGCCGGTTGGGTATGGAAAATGTCAAGGTGGAGGACCGCCGTGTTTTATTCACGGGAGATGCCGCCGCCATGGCAAAGGCCAATATCTGCCTGCGCACCGGTGAGCGTGTCATGCTGGTTTTAGCCCAGTTCACCGCCAAGAGCTTCGAGGAACTTTTTCAGGGGGTGTATCACGCAAACCTGGAGGATTTCATTCCCAGGGACGGAGAATTTCCCGTAAAGGGCCACTGCCTGAACAGCCAGCTTATGAGCGTCAGTGACTGCCAGGCCATTATTAAAAAAGCCGCCTCCAAACGCCTGGGCGAGAAGTACGGCATCCAGTGGCTGCCGGAAACCGGCACCAAATTCCAGCTTCATTTCACCATCTTAAACGACCAGGTGACGCTAAGCCTGGACACCTCCGGTCCCGGTCTTCACAAGCGCGGCTACCGGGCTGTGGGCAACGATGCCCCCCTGCATGAGACCCTGGCTGCCGGTATGATCCAGCTGACCCGTTACCGGGGCAGAGAGTTCTTTTGGGATCCCTTCTGCGGCTCCGGTACCATTCCCATCGAGGCCGCTTTGATCGCCAAGAACCGGGCGCCCGGTCTGAACCGGCAGTTTGCGGCAGAGGCCTATCCCTGGGTGGACAAGGCCTGCTGGGAGCTTGCCAAAACCGAGGCCCGGGACAAGGAATTTAAGGGAGATTACCGGATCATGGGCTCGGACAGCGACCCCACCTGCGTTTCTTTGTCCTTTGCCAATGCCCGCAAGGCCGGTGTTTCCGACTGCGTCACCTTCAAAGACGGCGACGCCACCAAAATGAGTCTGCCCACAGACAGCGGTATTTTGGTCTGCAATCCCCCCTACGGTGAGCGCATGATGGAACAGCAAAGCGCCCAGCGGCTCTACAGTGCCCTGGGACGGCATTTAAAATTTGCCAATGACTGGAAGAAGTTTGTCATTACCTCCGAGCCGGAGTTCGAGCATTATTTCGGTCGCCGTGCCGACAAGAAGCGGAAGTTCTACAACGGAAAGATCAAATGCGATTACTATATGTTCACCGATAACAGCCGCCGTGGAGTGAGAAAATGAAGCATCTGTTTATCATCAACCCTGCCGCCGGCAGCAAAGACCGGACCGAAAGCTATAAAGCACAGATCGAAGCCCACTGTCAGAGCCTTAATTATGAGATCGCCGTTTCCCAGGCACCCGGTCACTGCACGGAGCTTGCCCGGGCAGCCGCACAGTCCGGAGAGGAATACCGGATCTATGCCTGCGGTGGTGACGGCACCTTAAACGAAGTCGCCACCGGTGCCGCAGGCTATGAAAACGTGGCAGTCACTGCCTTTGTAGGCGGCAGCGGCAATGATTTTGTCCGCTTGTTCAGCGAACCCAATGCCTTCCGGGAGCTTCCCCGGCTTTTGGACTGTGAGGAAGCCACCTTCGACATGATCCGCTGTAATGACGATTTTTCCGTAAATATCTGCTCCGTAGGTCTGGATGCCCGGATCGGTACGGATGTATCCCGGTATAAACGGCTCCCCCTGCTCCATGGTTTTCGAGCCTATGCGGTCTCCACGGTGGTCAATGTGATCAAGGGCATTGCCGAGCATTACACCATCGAGATCGACGGTGAGCGCATCGACGGCAAGCAGACCATGATCTGCGCCTGTAACGGCAGATTTTACGGCGGCGGTTTCAATCCCGTCCCCGAGGCTGACCCCAGTGACGGACTGATGGATGTGCTGATCGTAAAAAAGGTCTCCCGTCTGCAGGTCCCCGGTGTGGTAGGCAAGTATAAAAAGGGACTTTATCAGAAGCTTCCCAAGCTGGTGCGGCACTTCCGCACCGACCGGGTCAGGATCCTATGTGACAAAGAGACCTGCATCAATCTGGACGGAGAACTGCGCCGGGCGAAAGAGGTTGTCTTCTCCATTGCCAAGGAAAAGCTGCGTTTCTTCTATCCCAAGGGGCTGACCTGGCAGGTAAAGCTTCCTGCGGAAGTAAAATAATACATATCAGGAGGTGTCGGTATGGAAAGCAGACTGTCATCCTGCCGGGGCTGTCTTTTGGGCCTGGCAGTGGGTGATGCCATGGGCTATACCGTAGACGGAAAAAGCTGGCAGGAGATCCGGGAGGATTACGGCCCCAACGGACTGTTGGGCTATGATCTTGCCAACGGCACAGCAGAGGTATCCTCTTATACCCAATTGGCTGCCTATACAGCCAACGGCCTGCTTTTGGCTTTGAACCGGGGCAAACTGGAGGGATATCCCAAGTTCATTGGCCTTTCCATGAAGGAATGGGCAAGAAAGCAAAATCTCCCCCGGGACCCGGAGAAGACCTGGTGCTGGGTCTCCAAGATCCCCCAGCTGCGCCGCCGTCACTGCCGGGACAGCCGGATGCTGGACGCTCTGCGCTTTGACACCCTGGGCACTCCCGAAGCCCCCACAAACCGTAACGATGCCCCCGGCTCCCTGACTGCCGCCGCGATGGTAGGTCTCGCCTTTGACCCTAAGCGCATGGACCCTCCCCATGTGGGGATCCTGGGTGCCAAGGCTGTGGCCATGACCCACGGAAACGCCGATGCCTTCCTCAGCGGTGCGGTTTTGGCCTACGCCGTTGCTGGGATCACCGCAGAGCCTAAGGTGCCTCTCATGACCCATTTTGAGCAGGCTATTTCCGCTATGGAAGTCCAGTTCTCCGATCAATTCCCCTATGCAAAGGAGCTGGCAACGCAGCTGAAAAAAGCTTTGGAGCTGGCAGACCCCGATTGTGACGGTCAGGCCGTTATGGAACAGCTGGAATGCCGCAGTGCCGGTCAGTGCCTGGCCGGTGCCATGTTCGCAAGCTTAAGCTGTGCCGGTGATTTGGACACGGCTATGGTTTTGGCTGTGAACCACTCCGGGCGCAGTGCCGCCGTGGGCGCGCTCACCGGCGCTCTTTTGGGTGCCAAGCTGGGTGCGGAAGCCCTGCCGGAGTTTTATTTGGAAAACCTGGATGTGGTTGCGGTACTGGAGACCCTGGCACAGGATTTGGAAATGGGCACCCCCACCTCCGGTCTGTTTGATGACGATTGGGATCTGAAATATACCCGCGGCATCCCCGTGGGCAATTACGGGCAAACAGAATAAAGCCAAGAAGGGCCTGTGCAACCGCACAGGCCCTTCAGCTTGTCAAAAAACGCTTTTTTGACAAGCTGGCAGAGGTCAAAGGAGCCGCAAAGACAAGCAAACCGGACTCGTCGGCGTACATAGGTACGGTAGAGTCCGGTTTGCGCAGTAAGTCAAAATGTCTTGCGCAGCAAGCCTTTCAGGGGCTTAAGAAGAACGGATTGCCACGGCCACAAGTGGCCTCGCAATGACGCTGCTTTCTTTTTCCATTCACACATATTTTGACGGTTTGCGGCTTCTTTGACACTCTGAAGGACCTGTGCAAACCGCACAGGTCCTTGTTTTTTAGTTTTCTTCCTCGGTGACAGCGGTCACGATATCGTAGAGCTTGGTGAAGCCCCAAGCATTCAGTTTGTCGGCAATGCTGCTGATCATGGTCTTCAAGCCTTCCTGCTGGCCCTGGGTGAAGGGCTCGCTCTGTTCATTGAGCTTGTGCAGAATGCTCTTGAGGCTAAACTCGTAAGAGCTGCTGGTGATCACAGTGCCGTCGGTCAAGGTCAGGGTCACGTATGCGCTGATCGTATTTTCCGCATAGGCCATGTCGTAATTGCTGATGACCAGGCTTACAGGTGTGCCGGCGTTGCCGGTGACAAAGTCCTCTCTCACACCGGAGCAGGTCTTTGCATTTTGCTGACCCTCCAGCTGCAGGGTGTAGCCAAAGGCGGCAGTCTCGCTGAGCATGCTCTTGACGATCTCGTCACCGCCGAAGATGGCCTTGTAGCCAACGCCGCTCTTGCCGGGGCGCAGGGTCACCTTGGTAATGCCCAGGTAGATCCGGTGGAAGGAGACTGCACCGGTCTCAGGATCGGTATAGGTCAGGTAACGCAGGACACTGCCCAAAGCGCCGGTAGCAGCAGTCTTGTGATGCAGTGCCACATTGCCGGACACCTCAGCGATGCTGCCGTAACCGTCGGAGCAGTCGTAGTCATTGGTGGTGCTGTCCACACCGTAGAGGGTTGCGCCCTCGGCAACAGTAACCGTACCGGTGATGCTGAAGCCGTTCAGATCCAGATACAGGTCCGTCTTGACCTCTGCGTTCTCTTCGATATTGCCCACCAGGACTACCAGGCCGTTTTCCCCTGCGGCATCCAATGCCTCCTGAAGGGAGGTGTACTGGGTATCGCCAACCTGTGCCACAGGCGTCTTGGGCTCCTCGGGCTGGGCATTGGGATTGTAGACCTTGTACAGATAGGTTGCGTCGTCATTGTTCTGAAGCTCGCAATCGGCAGCCAGGTAGGCAGCATTGACGCTCTTAACGAAGTAGCCGCCGGAGATCGCGCCGTTGAGACCTACGCCGTAGACTGCGCCGCCGGAGAAGTAACCGCCGGTAACGGAAACGGTGGAGGTGCCTACTGCATACAGAGGATAGGCAAGTACGGCTTTGGTATTGACCAGGAAGCCTCCGGACACCGTGACGTTGGAACCGGCAAGGGCATTCATGCCGTAGTTACCGCCGGTTACCTTGCCGCCCTCCATGTTAAAGGTGGCATTTGCCCAAACCTTGACGCCTGCGGCATTGGCACCGCCGGACACATTGCCGCTGAGCATGGTAACGGAGGAGCCTGCGGTTTGGTAGATCTCAATACCGTGTCCGTTAGCCATGGCATTTTGGATCAGACCGTCGCCTTCGGCAGAGGTATCCATCAGGGTAACCACGCCGCCATCCACATACAGTGCGCCTGCACCGCCAAAGGAGCCGGTGATGGTACAGCCATTCAGATCGATGGTAATATTGCCATTGTAGACGTCCAGAGTTCCGTTGGTACCCAGCTCCATATCCTGATAGAACTTCAGGTAACCGGTGCCGGTGATCTTCTTCAGTGCGGCATTCAAAGTCGCTGCGTTGGTACTGCTGTAATAGGTGGTAGTACCGTCAACGGTAATGCTGTAGTAAGTACCTGCAGGTACATCCGTATCGGGGGTGTCAGGCACAGAGGGAGTCGTCGGCTCGGTTTCGGGCTCAGAGGGCTCCGAAGGCTCGGAGGGCTCGGTGGATTCGGAAGGCTCGGTTTCCTCTGCGACCGTCTCCACAGTCACAAGAACGTTGCCCTCAGCGCCCACAACGCCCACATAGATGCTCTGACCAACGCTGGTGCATTCCCATTCCAGGGTGTTGGAGGTGCTGTTGGGATTATTCAGGTAGGCGGTGCTGTAGCCCCAAATGCCAATGGTAGTGCCGGCAGGGGAAGTAACGGTATACTTGCCGGCCTCTGTGGGACGGAAGCGGAAAATGGTAGCCTCGGCAGTGTCGATCATGGACACGGTGTTATCGCCAACGGCCAGCAGGGTGGTGGAGACCGCATAGGCATCCTTTACCACCTCGGGCTCAGAGGATTCCGGCTCAGAAGACTCAGGCTCAGAAGACTCAGGCTCGGTGACCTCAGGCTCGGAAGGATCCGTTCCAGGCTCGGAAGGATCGGGCTCAGCGGTGGACAATACCACATTTACGCTGATATTGCCCTCAGCGCCCAAAACGCCCACAAAAATGCTGGGGCCAACATTGGTGCATTCCCATTCCAGGATATTGGAGGTGCTGTTGGGATTATTCAGGTAAGCGGTGCTGTAGCCCCAAATACCAATATACGTACCGGCAGGTGCGGTGATGGTATACTTACCGGTAGCAGAGGGCGTAAATTTGAAAATGGTAGCCTCAGCGGTGTCGATCATGGACACAGCGTTGTCGCCCACAGCCAGCTTAGTTGTGGAGACCGCATAGGCGTCCTTGGTAACCTCAGGCTCAGTGGGCTGTTCCGGCTCGGTGCCGCCTGCGGCCTTGAATACTGCGGTCACAGGGGTTGCGGTCAAAGCGCCGCCGGTCGTCTTGTAGACACGAATGCGGTAAGTCGTGCCTGCGGTCACCTCCGCGGTAAAGGTAGCAGCGGCAGTACCGCTGGCGGATGCCACAGTCTTCATGGAAAGACCCGCAAAGTAAACCACATCAGCGGTCCAGTTGGTGGTGCCGTCACCTACGGTGATGGTCAGGGTGCCATCCTCGGTGGGCTTGTAGGAATAGACATACTTTTCGCTGGAATCGGCGGTTACGCTTTCGTTCAAAACCACTTCGCCGTCCACGGGCTCAGAGGGAACACTGGGCTCCGTGACTTCAGGCTCAGAGGGCTCAGGCTCGGTGACCTCAGGCTCGGTGACCTCAGGCTCAGAGGTCTCAGGCTCGGTGACCTCAGGCTCAGAGGTCTCGGGCTCAGAGGGCTCAGGCTCACTGGGCTGGGGCGCTTCTGCCAGATGCATGGTGCGCATACAGTACATCCATACGCACTCTTCATTATAATTGCCGGACAGATGGAAGGTAAAAGTACCGGCCTGCATAGCATAGACCTGATAGAACAGCAGCAGATCCTCCGTCAGAGGATAGTTGCCGTTGGCATCCATCACAGCCTCGTACTCCAGGAGGGCATTGCCGATGTCGTACTTAAACTGATTGCCGTCCTCGTCGGTCATATAGGCGTACATAACAGGGCGATCAGATTTCAGAGCAGCGGACAGAATGATATCCTGATACTTCAGGTTTACCACCAGAATGTCCCCGTCAACACTGTCCAGGTGGTAGTAGCCGTCACTGCCCAAAACAGCGGTATGGGTCTCCCCATAAACATCCACATAGCCGGTCCAGGTGGCATCCGCAGGCTTCTCAAAGGGCGTCAGAACCGCTTTGTTCTCATAGGGAACCACCGGAATCTCCACGACCTCGTAAGAACCGGTCTTTTCAACGGTAACGGTCACATTGCCTTCCACACCGGTAATGCCCAGGAAAGCAGACTGGCCCACACCGGTACAGGTCCACTCCACAGAAGTGGCTGTGCTTTTGGGATCGTTCAGGTAGGATTTCGTGTGACCCCAAATACCGATGGTACCCGCACTGGTGGAGATGGTATACACGGCAGTTTCGGTGGGCTCAAATTCAAAAATCGTGGTATAGGCTGTATCCAGGGCTGCCACAGTGTTCTGCCCCACTGTCAGCGTGGTGGCAGAGATCGCATAGGCATCCTTTTCTACAGGTGCATCGGGTTCGTCCGCAACAAAGCGCAGAGTATAGGTAAGGGTACCGGCGGCTTCTTCCCAGTCTGCATAGCCGGTGGCAGAGAAGGTATAGGTCTCACCGGCGGTCAGAGCAAACGTATTGGTTTTTTCCGCACCACTGCTGTTGCTCTTGGGTAACCCCAGGGTATCGCCGCCGGAGGTTAAGATCTTAAATCTCCAGCCGGGAGTACCGGAAACGGTCACGCTTAGGGTACCGTTGGCCGCAGCGGTCCAGGTATGGGTGGCCGGCGCACTGGGGCTGGCCGCTACATTGGTACCGCTGAAAAGGACTTCTGCTTCTGTTGCAGCTGCGCCCACAGGCAGCAAAGACACTACCATCAGCACTGCCAACAGAAAACTTAAACTTCTTCTCATGGATAATCTCCTCCTTTTGTCTTCTTGACAAATACACCCGTCCTCACAAGGCGGATAATAGAGGGATTATAGCACGCAAAAAACAAAAAATCTACCCCTTCTTTCACATTTTGGAGGAATTATACAATTTTATCATAAAAATACCTAAAAAAAGGAACACTTTGCGATTCAGGGTTCCATTGCTGCTCTTTTTGTAAGGACCGGCGTCCTCGACGGTCCGTCCCCGAAGCGGCAATTTGCTGCCGGGCATGAAAAATCCGGAGCTGGTTTTTCCAGCTCCGGATTTGATTGCTCAGCACAGCTTTGCGCCAGCAGGGATGGCATCGTCCACCATCAGAAGATTCAGCTTCTCCTCGCCCTTTTCCGTATGCACCGCAGAGATCAGCATACCGCAGGATTCTCTGCCCATCATCTTACGGGGAGGCAGGTTGGTGATGGCAACCAGGGTCTTGCCGATCAGCTCTTCGGGCTTATAGAACTTGGCAATGCCGGAGAGGATCTGCCGATCCGTGCCGGTGCCGTCATCCAGCGTAAACTGCAGCAGCTTATCGGACTTCTTGACCGGCTGGCAGTCCTTGACCTTTACGGCCCGGAAGTCGGACTTGCAGAAGGTTTCAAAATCCACAGTTTCTTCGCTGTAGGGTTCAATTTCCAGAGCGGGGAGGGCTTCTTTGGCCTTGGCGGCATTGAAAGCGTCGATTTCCTCCAGCTTCTTGGCCATATCCAGACGGGCAAAGAGGATCTCGCCGTTACCCAGCTGAGTGCCGGGCTTCACAGCGCCAAAGGTGGTCAGGCTCTCCAAACCACCGTTTTCGGTACCGATCTGCTCCAGGATCCGCTTGGAAGTATCCGGCAGGAAGGGCTCAATAGAAATTGCTGCCATACGGATGGACTCCAGCAGATTATACAGCACGGTGCCCAAACGCTCCCGGGCTGCTTCATCCTTGGCCAGGGCCCAGGGTGCCGTCTCATCAATATACTTATTGGCACGGCGCAGCAGCACGAACACCTCGTCGATGGCATCTGCCACCTTCAGCTCGTTCATCTTGGCCTCCACCTTGCCGGGCATAGCCAGCGCAACCGCCTTCAGCTCCTCGTCCAGAGCCTCAGGGGCCGTAGGTGCCTGCACAACGCCGCCAAAGTACTTGCCCAGCATGGCAATGGTCCGGTTGACCAGATTGCCCAAAATGTTGGCAAGCTCAGAATTGATCCGCTCAATGATCAGCTCATAGGTCATAATCCCGTCGGCGGCAAAGGGCATCTCATGAAGCACAAAGTAGCGCACAGCATCCACGCCGAACATCTCCACCAGGTCGTCTGCATAGATCACATTGCCCAGGGACTTGGACATCTTGTCGCCCTTCACCAGCAGCCAGGGGTGACCGAACACCTGCTTGGGCAGCTCCTCGCCCATGCTCATCAGGAAGATGGGCCAGTAGATGGTATGGAACCGGACGATATCCTTACCGATCAGATGCAGATCCGCAGGCCAGAACTTCTTATAATGCTCAGAATGGTTGCCATCGGGATCATAGCCGCAGAAGGTGATATAGTTGCTCAGGGCATCCAGCCACACATAGGTCACATGACCGGGGTCAAACTCCACGGGAATGCCCCAGGTGAAGCTGGTACGGGACACGCAAAGGTCCTGCAGACCGGGCTTGAGGAAGTTATTGATCATCTCATTCTTCCGGCTCTCAGGCTGGATGAACTGGGGATGGGACTCGATATATTCCATCAGCTGATCGGCATACTTGCTCATCTTGAAGAAGTAGGCCTCTTCCTCGGCATCCACGCAATCCCGGCCGCAGTCGGGGCACTTGCCGTCCACCAGCTGGCTCTCGGTCCAGAAGGATTCACAGGGCGTGCAGTACTTGCCCACATACTTCCCCTTGTAAATATCGCCCTTCTCGTACATCCGGGCAAAGATCTTCTGCACCTTGGTCTTATGCTCCGGGTCGGTGGTGCGCACAAAGCGGTCGTAGGTGGTATTCATCAGATCCCAAATGTTCTTGATCTGACCTGCCACATTGTCCACATATTCCTGAGGAGTAATGCCGGCGGCTTCCGCCTTTTGCTGGATCTTTTGACCGTGCTCATCGGTGCCGGTCTGGAAATACACATCAAAGCCAGCCTGCCGCTTATAACGGGCAATGGCATCCGCCAACACGATCTCATAGGTGTTGCCGATATGGGGCTTTGCGGAAGTGTAGGCAATGGCTGTGGAAATATAATAAGGCTTCTTTTCAGACATGGGGGTCTCCTCCTTGACTGTAAGGCATACTTACAATTCTTGTATATCTTGGCTATTATACCCCCAAGCAGCATTATTTGTCAACCTTTTTCACAGGCTTTCCGGTCAAAAGCAGGGCAACCGCCACAGCACTGATCCCCCCTGCCAGCTTGCCTGCGATCATGGCAGGCAGACTTTCCGGAGAGAACCCGGCGGTAAAGCCCAAATGGTCTCCGAACACAAAGGCCGCCGACACCGCGAAGGCAATATTGACCACCTTTCCCCGGTCATCCATATCCTTGACCATCCCAAAGGTGGCAATAGAATTTGCCAGGGTGGCAATGAGGCCGCCGGCGGCGACCCCGTTGATCCCAAGGCCCTTGCCCAAGCGAAGCAGTGGCTTGCGCAGAAGCTTTGTGATCAGATTCACCAGGGGAAACGCCCCTGCCAGGACTATGGCAATGGCACCCACCGTAGCAAAGCCTTCTTCAATGGGGGCCATACCGGGGATCAAAGCAAAGCCCGTAAGTCCCTCCACGATCGCCGCCGCCAGGCCTACGGTGATCAGGGCGATCACGCCCTTTCCAAACACCGCAAAGCCACGGATCATAAACCGTTCCGCTTTCCAAAGCCCCAGGGCGATCACCGCACCGATCAGTACAATGGGGATGAGGTTTCTCAGGATCATCCCCACGGGAAAGCCTGCCACCAGGCCACCCACCAAAATGCCAACGGGAATGGTCACGATGCCTGCCAGGATGCCCCGGGCCAGTGCCGGTCTGTCCTGCTCCCGCAGGATCCCCAGGGCCACAGGAATGGTAAACACCACCGTAGCCCCCAGCATGGCACCGGTGATCACACCGCCCAGCACCCCGGCACGGGGATCCTCTGCCAGCTCTGCCGCCAACGCACCGCCGCCCATATCATTGGCAAGGATGGTTCCTGCAAACATGGCAGGGTCTGCCCCCAAAAATCGGAACGCCGGCACAACCACCGGGCGTAAGACCTGGGCAAGCACCGGAGCCAGGGAGATGATCCCCAGCATAGCAAGGGCCAAAGAGCCCATTGCCAAAACACCTTCTTCAAAGGACTTTCCCAAGCCCAAACGGTTTCCCAGTATCCGGTCCAGCGCTCCTAAGAGGGCAAAACCGGCAAATATCCACATTAAGATCTCATGCACTGGCATGGTATCATCCTTTCAAATTCCAATTTTCCGCTTGGCCTCCCCTGTAGGGGAGGCTTTGGCCTGCGCGGCAAACTGGAATTTACTTTTTTTCCGGGTCCAGGATCGCCACCACAGCAGCATCCACCGGCGCTTCCATGGAGAATCTTGCGGCGGCAGAGCCCATAACCAGCAGCACCTGGTCGCCGGGGCCTGCCCCCACCTGGTCTGCCGCCACCACCTCGCCGGCTACGGTGCGTACCACCAAAAAGGTCTGCCCCATCAGGCACTGGGCCTTTCGGGAGGACCAGACGGAGCCCAGAACTGTTCCGATCTTCATTACATTCCCTCCAGTATTTCCTTCGCCAGGGGTGTGAGCACTGCTCCGGGACCCGGCTGTTCCCCTCTTTGCCGCATAGCCGCTGCCGCCTGGGCAGTGATGAGTCTTCTTTGCGCCCCATCGGTAAAGACTACCCCCCAGCTTTTCAGCTGTCTGCGCGCCGATGCCAGGGCAGCACCGAGGGCCCGGTTGCCGGGTGCCTCCGGCAGTCCCGGTGTGTACAGCACCACGGTTCTGCCCTGGGCCAGTGCCTCCAATACCCGTTCTTCCCGAAAGGAAAGAAGCTGTCCCAGCCCCAAAGAGCCAATGACCACGGCTTCATAGGGAGGCTCCTGCACATAAGCATAGCCCAACGGGCACGCGGGCTCCTGTCCGATCAGCAACGCCCGGGTCATGGCAGGATCCTCCCCAGGTCTCCGGCACCCATGCCGCAGGCATTGGCCTCATCATAATCCAAATGCACATAAGTGGCAAATTTAGGGCTGACCCGTACCAATACCTGAGAAAAAGACAGAGGTCTTTGGGTAAAGACCTGAAGATTCACCAATTGTCCGTCCTTGACGCCAAAATGGGCGGCATCCTCCGGGGTCATGTGGATATGCCGTTGGGCGGCGATCACCCCCCGGTTTAATTCCACCCGTCCTTTGGGACCGATCAGGGTACAGCCGGGACTGTTTGCCACATCCCCGGAGGGCCGCACCGGCACCTGAAGTCCCAATGCTCTGGCATCGGTCAGGGAGATCTCCACCTGCGCCTCCTCCCGTTCCGGTCCCAGTACCGCCACATTGGCAAATTCCCCCTTGGGGCCGATCACCGTCACCCGTTCATTGGCCAGATACTGCCCCGGCTGGGACAAGGGCCGTTTGGGGGTCAGAGGCCCACCAAACAGCTGTAAGGCCTGTGCCTTTGTCACATGGACATGGCGGCCCGATGCCTCCAGCTCCACAAAGATCCGGCCCATGATCGCCCCGGTAATTGCTTCAATATCCATAAACGTTCCTTTCAGGTCCCGCTTTTGCGCGGATCATGAGTATATAGAGCATACTGCTCACCCGGTTGAGGGCCTGCAAAATGTCCGGTCTTGTGGGGACACCGTCCACATCCACAAAGGCATCCACTCCGGCAAGCTCTGCCTCCCGGGCGGCACACCGGGCCCGATTCAGCCTTGCGATCACCGGTCCGTCTGTATGCTCCGGCATAAAATGGGGCTGTCCGTAGTACTCCTGGGGAAAATGGCTGTGCTTTCGCTGATCCTCGGCATCCAGTCCGCACAGCTCCGTATCCCCCACCGGCTCCCGGAGTACATCACAGGCGATCAGCCGCCGTACCAGCTCCAGGATCTGCCGGAGTTCTCCGGTATAGGCCCCTTCCAGTTGACATAATATCAGTTCGCTTTCCAGGGTATCGATCTTCCCCCGGAACCGGATCCGGGGGTGGTTCTTAGGCACCAGGGTATTTCCGTACAAATGGGTCATATGCTCCGGCTTTTGGGACAGTGTTCCCCCACCCGGAAGGGTGTAGCTGTCAGGCTTTGCCAGGGTCGCCGGCAGAATATCGATCCGCTCCCGGCACAGATAGTCCCTTGCCTCTGAGGTCAGCTGATCCCCTTTTCCCAGATAGAATACCCGTTTGCCCTCACGGTTGCGGATATTGTCCCGCACCGCCTCCAGCGAATACAGCATTACTTAGTCGCACCGCCGGCATCCTTGCTCAGACGACCATGGGGCAAAATGGAGTCTACCTCCGTATGGGGCCGTGCGATCACATGAACACTCACCAGCTCGCCCACCTTCTCCGCCGCCGCGGCACCGGCATCGGTGGCGGCCTTGACAGCACCCACATCTCCGCGGACCATAACGGTCACCAGACCGCCGCCCACCTGCTCCTTGCCCACCAGCTGGACATTGGCAGACTTGACCATGGCATCTGCCGCCTCAATGGCTCCCACCAGGCCCTTTGTTTCGATCATTCCCAAAGCATTTGTGTTCATAATAACTTCTTCCTTTCAGATTTCAATTTTCCGCTTTGCCTCCCCTGCAAGGGGAGCCGAATTTAGTTTAATCTTTCCAAAATCTTTGCAGCCAGCATTTCCACCAGGGCTTCACCCACCTGGGGTCTGCTTTCTTCGGTATGCCCCGTATCCCAGGCCACTCTGCGGATATTGATCAGATCCAGGGGCGAAATATTATTGGACGAGGAACTGCCGCCTACTGCACCACAGCCCAGGGTCAGTGCCGGGAACAACCCCGTTGTGGCACCGATGCCCCCCAGGGCCGCCGGGGTATTCACCAGAAACCGGGACACGGGGATCTGCAGGGCAAATTTCCGTACCACTGCCAAATCTGTGGCATGGATAGCAAAGGTATGGCCGCTTCCCTCATGGGTCAGCACCTCAATGGCCTTTTCCAACACCGCATCCTCACTGTCCATCACAAAAAACGCCAGCACCGGGCAAAGCTTCTCCATGGAGTAAGGACGTGTAGGACCTGCTTCCTGCTCCCGGGCTACCAGCACCCTGGTCCCCTCCGGAACGGAGAAACCGGCCTTTTTCGCCAGGGTGACCGCGGATTTTCCCACGATCTCCGGGTTTAATGCCCCGGTGGGGCGAAACAGTAGCTTTGCCAGACTCCCTGCCTCTGTTTCATTCATAAAATAGAAGCCCTGACGGGCGCCCTCTTTCCGGACTGCCGCCTCCAGTTCCTTTTCCACCACAATGGACTGCTCCGAAGCGCAAACCGTACCGTAGTCAAAGGTCTTGGACCGGGCAATGGCTTCCATAGCCTTTTGCACATCCGCAGACCGGTGGATATAGGCCGGACCGTTGCCCGCCCCCACACCGATAGCAGGTTTTCCGGAGGAATAGGCCGCCCGGACCATTGCCGGACCTCCCGTTGCCAGGATCAGCCGCACCTGGGGCGCGCCCATCAGCTCCTGACAGCCCGCCATGGAGGCAATGGACAAGCATCCCACCGCCCCCTTGGGGGCGCCTGCCGCCTCTGCCGCCTCTTTTACGATCTGCGCCGCCCGAAGGGTACATCGGATCGCCTTGGGATGGGGAGAAAAGACGATGGTATTTCCTGCCTTCAAAGCGATCATGGCTTTGTAGCACACTGTGGATGTGGGATTGGTGCTGGGCACGATCCCGGCGATCACACCCACAGGCACCCCCACCTCCCATAGCTTTTCCCCGGGAAGCTCCCTTAATACACCCACAGTCTTCATGTCCCGGATGGCTTGCCACACATCCCGGGAGGCAAACCGGTTCTTTACCGTTTTATCTTCCTCGTTGCCAAAGCCCGTTTCCTCCACCGCAAGGCGCGCAAGCTCCCCGGCGGACTGCTCAAACACACGGGCAATGTTTTCTACAATGGCATCCAGCTGCGCCTGAGACATCCGCGCCAATTCCTTTTGGGCCGTTTGCGCCAAAGCGGCCAGAGATCTTGCTTCCTGCCGGGCTTGTAAATCCTTATCCAGTTCCATACTTCACCTTTCCTTTGGGTTTTGTGCCACCTGGGCAACCGCTTGGGCGAAGGCCGCACAGGCGGCCTGGCAGGCAGACTGGCTTCCCGTCAAGAGTCCTCCGCCAAAATTGGTCTCACTGGGCGGTCCATATAGTTTACATAACTTTACATCTGCCGCCTTCAGGGCCGCATCCATAGCGTACATGCTCTCCAAAGGCGGTGCGATCAGATAGGCCAAAGCCGCCCCCTCCGGGACCCCTGCCTCCCCAGCCAAGAACGAGCCCGTCCGGCTCACCGTATGGGCAAGGTAAGGGACCTCCCCTGCCAGTTCAAAGCCCACCTGCTCCAAGGCGTTCAGTGCCGCCTCCATACCGCTTCGCAAGGCCTCGGGATTGGGTCCTGCCAGGATGCCGATCACCTCACCGGCATTTGGGGTAGCGGCATTGGCCGCACCGGCATAAAAGCTTCTGCTGTAGCAGACCCGGACATCCGCGGCCTTGGTGGCCGCATCCAGGGCAATATAGGTGGCATCGTCACAGTCGGTGGTGAGCATTCCCAGGCAGGGATAGCCCTCGGGCGCCTGCAAGCCCCGGCACAGCTGTGGGGAGGCACTTGCCAAATACCGCACCGCCAGCACCTTCACGGGGATCATGCCCCATCCCCCAAATGCAGACCCACACCGGACACCCGCCTGCGCAGGATCTTCTCGATCAGCTCTGCAATATGGGCTCCGGCCTCCACCGCTGGCGTCCCCTGTGCATGGATATTGGACACCACAGTACGGGCAGATTCCGAAACCCCCGTATGGGGCTCGTAGGTTATATAGGCGGACATACTCTTATCCGTAACCAAGCCGGGGCGTTCCCCTACCAGGACGCACACCAGCTCACATCCGGTCACATCCCCCACCGCATCTCCGGCACCCACACGGCAGTACCGCACAAACACCGGCTCTGCGCAGTCGATGCCTCTTACCTTCAGACCGTCCCGGATGGCGGCCAGGCAGTCCATGGCATTCGCCAAAATCGCCGCCGAGGACAGCCCGTCCCCCACCACGATCTGCACCCTTGGCTTTCTGGGAATGGCTTTTTTCAGCTTTGCCCGGTTTTCTTCGTCAAACCGCCGTCCCAGGTCCGGGCGGGTCAGATACATATCCTTATCCTTACAGCAGGTCTGCAATGCTACCATGCCGTTTTTTGCCGCATAGTCCTCCGGGATCTGGGAGAACACCGCATCCTGGGCGGCGGCATGGTCTGCCCGGAACCGGAGCATGGTCACGGTCTTATACCTGGCACCGGCTTTTCCTGCCCCCAGTCGGGCAGGGGTTTTGGCTTTCAGGGCCGCAAAGCCCTCTTTGTCCTTGGGATCTTCCACCAAATACAGCTTCCTTAGATCCAACGCGGTCACATCTGCTGCAGACTCAGAAGGGTCCCCTTCCGGGCAGGTTTCCCGGGGCCCCGGCTGGGTAGGCTTGTAGTCACTGGCCTTGACCATAGGCTCCTGCCCCATGGTCTGCAGGATCTGCGCCACCATGGCTGTCAATTCCTGTTTGTTCATTTATTTCCTCCATTGCAAATTCTAATTTTCCGCTTTGATAAATCGGAACTTAGAATAATAGACTGGAGCCGTCGCCTGCTTTGGCTGTCAGCTTGCCGTTTTCCGTAAAGCCCATGGTCTCCAGCCACCGGGCAAACTCCGGGATCGCCGTTTTTCCCGTCAGCTCTCGCAGAGCCGCCGTTTCCCGGAAGCCCGTGGTCTGGTAGTTGAGCATAATGTCATCCCCGTGGGGGATGCCCATAAAGTAATTGCAGCCCGCCACCGTCAAAAGGGTCGCCAGGTTTTCAATGTCGTTCTGATCCGCCTTCATATGGTTGGTATAACAGCAGTCACAGCCCATGCTGATCCCCGTCAGCTTCCCCATGAAATGATCCTCCAGCCCCGCACGGGTCACCTGTCGGGCATCGTAGAGGTACTCCGGTCCAATAAAGCCCACCACCGTATTCACCAGGAAGGGAGAAAACTGCTTGGCAAAGCCGTAGCAGCGGGCCTCCATGGTCACCTGATCCGTGTCATAATGGGCTTCGGAAGACAGCTCCGACCCCTGCCCGGTCTCAAAATACATTACATTGGGACCCTCGCAGGTGCCACGGTGCAAAAGCAGCTGTCTTGCCTCCTCCAGAGTTGCCGCGTCAAAGCCAAAGGCCGCGTTGCCCTTTTGGGAACCGGCAATGGACTGGAAGATCAGGTCGCAGGGGGCTCCCGCCTCCACCGCCTTGATCTGCGCCGTCACATGGGCCAGCACACAGATCTGGGTGGGGATCTGCCAATGCTCCCGGATCTCATGGAACCGGCGCAAAACCTTCCCCACCTGCTCCGGAGAGTCCGTCACCGGATTCAGACCGATCACCGCATCCCCGGCGCCAAAGCTGAGCCCCTCCAAGGTGGAGGCGGTGATGCCGTCGGGGTCATCGGTGGTGTGGTTGGGCTGAAGGCGGCAGGACAGGGTCCCGGGCAAGCCGATGGTAGTATTACAGTGGGCAGTCACCGTGATCTTCTGAGCCCCGTAGATCAGATCCAGGTTGCTCATAAGCTTGCACACCGCCGCCACCATCTCCGAGGTCAGACCCCGGCTGAGCTTACGGATCTCAGCCCCGGTGGTTCTTTCGTCCAATATCCACTCCCGAAGCTGGGCAACCGTCCAGTTTCGGATCTTTTCATACTGGACCTCGTTGACCCCATCCTGGATGATCCGGGTCACCTCGTCCTCCTCATAAGGCACGGCAGGATGCTCCCGCAGATCCGCCAGGGTAAGCTCCGAAAGTACTACCTTGGCGGCGATCCGCTCCTGGGAGGTCTGCGCCGCAAGACCTGCCAGCTTGTCGCCGGTCTTTTCTTCGTTGGCCTTTGCCAATACCTCTTTTATGCTTTTGAAGATATATGTTTTTCCCAATAGGGTCGTTTTCAGTTTCATAGATTCCCTCCGTTGCGGATTTCTTGGTAGGAGCCGATGTGGGCATCGGCTCCTACGATTTACCCAAAACTAATGTCTTAATCACCACAGGCAGTGCCGGACCAACGGGCAAGCCGATATCCAGATAGCTTCCCGGCTTCAGACTTAGCCTGTCAATGCAAAGGCACTCCGCATCCGGCGGCAGTTTCAGACTCAGACTGTGTCCCAATGCCTTTGCCATATCCTGTTCCAGGCAGATATATGCCGGTTTCCCACCAAAGCCCCGGCAGACCGCCTCTGCCAGCTGCCGCACCCGGTCATGCTTGGGGGCAGCAAAGCCGGGGATCGCCAGTACCACCCGGTCGCTGTCCATTCGGGACAGGGCCTGGGCAATGGCATCCGGATCCAGCTGCCGGTCAGCCTCCACCGCCGCCACCGGAAGATTTTTCCGGGGCAACTGTACATTTTGAAAATAGACGGTGCTTCCGGACAGCTGGGTGCTGTGGCATCCGGCACCGATCACCGTTGCCCGGATGGTCTCCGCTCCCAGATGGTACTCCCCCCGGCACAAAAGACTTTCGCCAATGGCCTGCCCCAGCTCCGGTCCCATATCTCCAAAGGCCAGGGGCGCTTGCCTGGTTTGGATACAGTCCGCGACCCCACCGGAAAAGGAAAGGATCAGTTCCTTTTCCTCCGGGATCTGCCACGTCCCTGCCTCCCGGGTCATAACCTTGTCTAAAAGCTCCGTTTTGGGCCGCAGACCGGCGGCCATTTCCAGTGCTGAGGCGAGGATCCGGGCAATGGAATAGATCTGGTCCTCTGCCGGGTAGTCCCCGGGTCGCAGATCTGTCAAACCGGCAAGCACCGGCGATACATAGGTCAGCTTTCCGCTTTTCTCCCGTTTGATCAGCCGTCCTCCCACATTCAGACATCCGGTAGCAACAATAACTCCATCCCTTATCAGCGCCAAATTACTGGTTCCCCCACCGATATCCATGTGCAGTACCGGCTTCTTCGTCTGCTCCGACAGTTCCTCTGCCCCGGCGCCCCGGGCCGCCAATACACTTTCCAGATCCGGGCCTGCGGTGGCTACCACAAATTCCCCGGCAAAGCCCGAAAGCTGAGAAAGCACCGCTTCGGCATTTTCCTTCCGGGAGGTCTCCCCGGTGATGATCACCGCGCCCGTATCTACCTGACTGCGTTCGATTCCGGCTGTTTCATATTCTCTTGCCACCAGTTTCGCAATCGCCGCTCCATCCACCAGCTCCCCCTGAAGCAGGGGGGTAAAATACACGGGGCTTTCATAGATCACCCGGCGTTGACAAATAGAAAGATCCGGGACCGCAAAGGCCGATGCCCGATTTTCCACCGTCAGCTCCGAAAGAATCAGCTGGGTGGTTGTGGTCCCCACATCCAGGCCCACAGAGCATAGTGTCTCAGACACGGCCCGTCACCTCTTCCAAAATTCTGTGGACCATAAAGGGTTCTACCGTGATGGGATTGGTGGTACAGCACGGGTCCTTCAATGCCGCCTCCACGATCTGCGCGCGGTTGCGCCGCACCTGTGCCGGATCGATCCCTGCCTGGGCCAGGGTCGCCGGAAGCTTCAGCTCCCGGCGCAGACGGATCAGGGCGTTTTTCAGATTCCGCAGAGCCAGGGTATCTGCCGCCCCACCCAGTCCCGCACTGCGGGCCAAACGGGCATATTTCTCTGCCACGGTGTAGCCGTTGCAGGTAATGACCTCCGGAAGCAAAATGGCATTGAGTCTTCCGTGGGGTACATGGAACAGCCCACCCAGGCTGTGGGACATGGCATGGCAAAGGCCAAGCCCTGCCTGATTAAAGGCGATCCCTGCCATGGTCGCCGCCGTGTGGATCCGTCCCCGTACCGAGCGGTTGCCGCCAAAGGAAGCCGGCAGTGCCCCAAAGGCCGTGCAGAAGGCATCCCTTGCCAATGCGTCGGTAATGGCCCCGGCATTTTTGGCAACATAGGCCTCCAGCGCATGGCTCAGTACATCAAAGCCCGCATCCGCTATGAGACTTTCGGGAAGACTCTCCAAAAGAGCCGGATCCAGGATCGCCGCTTTGGGCCGAAGCTTCTCATCCACCAACGGGTGCTTGACCCGATCGTGGGTCAAAATGGCAAAATCCGTTACCTCCGATCCGGAGCCGGAGGTGGTAGGCACCGCAACCACCGGCACACCGGAAAAATAACCCATTGCTTTGGCGCAGTCCATGGCACTGCCCCCACCCAGGGCCAAGATCGTGTCCGGTTCAAAGGTTTTTACCTGAGAGGTTCCCCGGGCCACCAGCTCTACCGAGGGATCCGGGGTCACCTCGTCAAAATACGCCACCTGGGGGGCACCGCTGAGTCCGGCGATCCGCTCAGCCGTACCGTTCTTCATGAAATAGGGGTCCGTCACCACAAGCAGCCGCCCGATCCCCATATCCCGCAAAGCTGCCAACGCACCGTCCCCGGCGACCACCTGGGTCGTACAGCAAAATCGTTCCATTTACATCCACCGCCTTTTGATGAAAGTATTTCCACCAGACAAAAAAATATGCAGATTGCAATTTTCCATTCTTTTTTCAAAAAGTTGTAGGAATTTTGAAACAAATGTGCTATGATTATCAGGAGGTGTTATATATGGAAATGGAAAAGAATATGCCCCAGGAGCCCACAGAAGAGGAATTTCAGATTCAGGAGCCTTACGTCCCCCGTCCCAAGTGGCAGGTGGCTGCCGCATGGGTGGGTCTTGCTGTCTTTCTGGGTATTTTAGTCATGTACTACGGGTTGATGTTCCGATGAGGATCCTGGGTATCGACCCCGGCTACGGGATCACGGGCTTCGGCATTATTGAAGCAGACCGCAACCGGTTTTCCTATGTGCAATGCGGTGCCATCACCACTCCCGCCGGCATGGATTTTTCCGCCCGTCTGGAGATCATTTATGAGGATATGCGAAAACTGTTGGAGGTGGCTAAGCCCGATGCGGTGGCCATTGAAGAGCTGTTTTTCGGTCAAAATGTTACCACCGGTATTGGGGTCGCCCAGTCCCGGGGGGTGATCCTCCTTGCTATCCGTCAGGCCGGAATCCCCGTACATCAGTATAAGCCCATGCAGGTCAAGCAGGCTGTCGTGGGCTACGGCAACGCCACCAAGCATCAGGTGCAGGATATGACCCGCAGACTGTTGAACCTGCAGGCCATGCCCAAGCCTGACGATGCGGCAGATGCCATCGCTATCGCTCTGTGCCATGCCCGTTCCGCCACCTCACTGCTTGCGCAAATTACGAAATAATTTTCCATTCGAAAGGATAACACTATGCTTTACTACATTTCCGGGCCAGTAGCTGTTTTGGAGCCGGGGCTTGCTGTGATCGACTGCAGCGGCGTTGGCTACGGCTGTCGGGTCACCGCCTATACCGCCGCCCAGCTGAAGCTGGACAAGCCGGCAAAGCTTTACATTACCGAATCTATCCGGGAGGATGCCTACGAACTCTTTGGCTTTATCAGCAAAGAGGAGCAGCGGTGCTATGAAATGCTCACCTCCGTCAACGGCGTGGGTCCCAAGGCCGCCATGGCAATTCTAAGTGCCGGGCCGCAGAATTTCACCCTGGCTGTTATGACCGGGGACGAGAAGCTGCTCACTGCCGCCCAGGGCGTAGGCAAGAAGCTGGCTCAGCGGATCATTCTGGAGCTGAAGGACAAGATTGGCGGCAGTAACACCGAGCTGGATTTCTCCGGTCCTGCCCTTTCCGTCCCGGTCCAGTCCGGAAGCAATGCCGCCCTTGCCAACGCAGCTTTGCAGGAGCTGGGCTACTCCGCCGCGGAGATCGCTGCCGCCCTGAAGGGAGTAGATCCCAACGCCTCTACCGAAGAAATGGTCCGCTATGCCCTCCGGGCCATGGTGATGAAAGGATAATCCTCTATGAGCTTAGAATTTTCTCAGGAACTGGACAGTCCTATTATTTCCCCCACCTTTGCCCCCCAGGATGCCGGTGAGATCGGTCTGCGGCCCAAGCTGCTGTCCGACTATACCGGTCAGGAGAAGGCCAAGGGAAATCTGTCCGTATATATCGAAGCCGCCCGGCGCAGAAATGAGCCCTTGGATCATACCTTGCTCTACGGTCCTCCCGGTCTGGGCAAGACCACGCTGGCCGGTGTTATCGCCAACGAAATGGGCGCAGGTATTCGGATCACCTCCGGTCCTGCCATTGAAAAACCGGGTGATCTGGCGGCACTGCTTACCAACCTGAACCCCGGCGACATTTTGTTTATTGATGAGATCCACCGGCTCAACCGGGTGGTAGAGGAGATCTTGTATCCTGCCATGGAGGACTTTGCCATTGATATTATCGTAGGTAAGGGTCCCTCTGCCAACTCCATCCGCCTGGACCTGCCCAAATTCACCCTCATCGGTGCCACCACCCGGGCCGGACAGCTCTCCGCCCCCCTGCGGGACCGGTTTGGTGTATCCCTGCGGCTGGAACTGTATACCCCTGAGGAGCTGGCACGGATCGTGACCCGGTCGGCAACCATTTTGGGCATGGAGATTGAGCCGGAGGGTGCCATGGAGATCGCCTCCCGAAGCCGGGGAACGCCCCGGATCGCCAACCGGTTTTTGCGCCGTGTCCGGGACTTTGCCCAGGTCATGGCAAACGGCGTGATCACCCGGGAGGCCGCCGACCTGGCACTGCAGCGGCTGGAAGTGGATCATTTGGGGCTGGATGTGATCGACCGGCGGATGCTCACCGCCATTATCCGTAATTATGGCGGCGGTCCTGTGGGCTTGGAAACCCTGGCAGCTACCATCGGTGAGGAGGCCATCACCCTGGAGGATGTATACGAGCCCTACCTGATGCAGCTGGGCTTTTTGACCCGTACTCCCAGGGGCCGCTGTGTTACCGCCCTGGCTTATGACCATTTGCACATTCCCTTTGACGGTCAGGATCGGTTTGACATCTGAAATCTTGTAAATTTGTCCAATTATTATCACATTTTGTCGTACATACTGACCAAATCAGTAAGTTTCCATAGAAATCTCCTTCCAAATGATTGACAATTTGGAAATGGTTGTGTATAATGCTTTCGTTGGTGCATCTGCGCCAAGATAATCTGTTGACCCTGGTAACATCCGATTTATTATAGCGGGAATCACGGGGCAAAACGAACCAAAGAGAGGTATATCCAATGTACGAAGACAAGACTTTAGTTTGCAAAGAGTGCGGCAACGAATTCGTTTTCACTGCCGGTGAGCAGGAGTTCTACGCAGAGCGCGGCTTCCAGAACGAGCCCCAGCGCTGCAAGGCCTGCCGCGATGCTCGCAAGAACAACGCCCGCGGTCCCCGTGAATTCTTCACTGCTACCTGCGCCCGTTGCGGCGGTGAGGCCAAGGTTCCCTTCGAGCCCAAGACCGACCGTCCCGTATACTGCAGCGAGTGCTTCGCTCAGATGCGTGCTGAGGGCTAATTGCCAATAAGATAAACACCGCTGACTTTCGTCAGCGGTGTTTGTCAGAGTGTCAAAAAAGCCGCAAACCGTCAAAATAGGTGTGAATGGAAAAAGAAAGCAGCGTCATTGCGAGGCCACTTGTGGCCGTGGCAATCCGTTCTTCTTAAGACCCTGAAAGGCTTGCTGCGCAAGACATTTTGACTTACTGCGCAAACCGGACTCTAACGTACCTATGTACGCCGACGAGTCCGGTTTGCTTGTCTTTGCGGCTCCTTTGACCCCTGCCAGCTTGTCAAAAAAGATTTTTTTGACAAGCTGATAAACACCGCTGACTTTCGTCAGCGCTGTTTGTTTTTTATGGTTCTATAATAAATGTTGGGGTCAGGCGATGAGCCTGACCCCATTGTCATAAACAAAAGTTGAGCATAGAGACAAAAAGCCTTAAAATGAAAGTACCCCTACCACATCAAAAGGAGGTCTCTATGCTCATGACAGATTATACCGCAGAATTTCTCAATTTGGAAGATGTAATTATCACAAA
>SVLB01000039.1 GCA_015068135.1 Oscillospiraceae bacterium
CGATATAAGGCGCCTTTACGTCCTTATTCTTATTGTTGTAAAAGCCCTTGAAATCTCCATCCTTGCCGTTTCCGTCAACGAGATAGACATAGTTATCCTGGGTATAGGCAGAGGCCAGGCCATAGCCGGAAGCCCGGAGGATCTCCTCCAGTTCCGCTCTTGTCATCTTTACCAAAGAACGGCTTGTGATCTTCACCGTCTCGTCCACTTCAGCAAAGTGCTTGCAGAATTCCGTCGCCACACCGTTACCGGTATCGCAGTACTCCACCATCACATGCTTGGTACACACACCGCCGGGACGGTCTTCACGGTAGGTCTTGGCAGAGGCTGTCCGGGAAATGGAACGCACATCCTTTCCGCAGGCAGAAGTCGCCACCTTGCCGGAATCCAGGCACATGGTAACACCTACCATACGGCTTTCATCGTACAAAACCTTATTCTGCAGGCCGTAGTGCAGAGGCTCCATGACCTTGCGGAACAGAATCGCCGCAGGGTTATTGCCGCCACCGGTAAGATAGATCCGCTCGGGAGAGTCATAACCGGTCCACACGGCTGCGGTATAATAGCCGGTAAATCCGCAGAACCAGCGGTCCTTAAAGCTGGAGGTAGAACCGGTCTTGCCATAGGTGGCAATCCCCAGGCTCTCGGACAGGTCTGCTTCCCAACCGGTACCGGTATCGGCTGCCTCCTGGAGGCAATAGTTCATATAGTCCACGGTCTTTTCGCTGATGATCCGGCGGGCCTGGGCGGGATTATCCAGCACCAGGTTGCCCTTGCTGTCGTAAACCTTGGAGAAGGTGCGGCCTCTGACATACACACCTTCGTTGGCGTAGGTGTGGAAGGCGTCAGCCATATCTCTGACCTTCACGCCCCAGGTCTGCGCGCCCATGGCCAAAGGACCGTAGCCGTTATCGGTCATATACACGCCGTCAGGGCTGGTATAGTCCTCCATAAGGCTCGTCAGGTTGAACTTATTCTTGGCAAAGTCAAAGCCCACATCCGTGGTGATCTTCTGAAGGGTATTGGCGCAAATGGCGTTGGTGGAATTCACAACGCCGCTATAGATGGTCTTTGCGTAGCTGTAGGTGAAGTTATCGTTTCTGGGGTAAGGGCCGTAGGCATACACGTTATAGTTCAGCGGCAGGTCCTTGATCACCGTCGCCGGGGTGATGGCACCCACTTCAAAGGCAGGACCGTACACGGAAAGGGGCTTGATGGAGGAGCCGGACTGCAGATTGGCATCTGTTGCACGGTTCCAGTCGTCAAATTCCTTGTCGGGACCCACGCCGCCGGCCATGGCGATAATGTCGCCGGTACGGTTATCCTTCACCACAATGGCAGACTGCAGCTGCTGACCGCTTCGGGTATCGGGGATCTGGGACAGATCCTGGTAGATCCGGTCCACCTGGGCCTGCACATCCAGATCGATGCAGGTATAGATCTTATAGCCGCCATGCTGGATCTTCAGCTTATAGGTCTGCTTGGTTGCATCGTTCCACTCTGCGCCGTCCTGGTCAGCCAGGGCCTTGGCAACATCCTCCAAAACCGTATCCGTGTACCAGGAGTAAACGCCCTCGTCATCCTGCTTTTCCACAGGCACAGCCTGACCGCATTTGGGACAGTAGTAGCCCACACCGTCAGTATTCAGGGTTCTGACAATATCCTTATAATTACATTCCGGATTGACGCACTGGGCCATGGAGTCTTCAAAATCAATGCCCCATTTCAAAACGATGGGCTGGTCCAGTGCCTCGTCGTACTCCTCCTGGGTGATCAGGTCGTAGTTAAGCATCGACCACAAAACGTCTTCCTTACGCTTGGCATTGTTCTCAAAGTTCTGGTAAGGATCGTAATAGGTGGGAGAGTTGGTAATGCTGATGAGCGCGGCACATTCCGCAAGGGTCAGTTTTTCCAACTCCTTGCCGAAATAGGCACCGGCAGCTGTCCGCACGCCCCAGCAGCTTTGTCCCAGGTAAATACGGTTGAGGTAGGCCTCCATGATCTCTTCTTTGCTGTAGTGCTTTTCCAGATGTGTAGCCCGGAATATCTCCAAGACCTTACGCTGGACCGTAACACCGGATTCACCGGTGTGGTTCTTCACTAACTGCTGGGTGATACTGGAACCGCCGGCATCGTCGTTGCCGAAGAACATCCGGACAATGGCCTTGGAGGTGGTGATCCAGTCAACGCCCTGGTGCTCATAGAACCGATGGTCCTCAATGGCAATGGCTGCATTGATCAGATCCTCGGGAATGTCCTCATAATAGGCCATCTCACGGTTGATCACCGCGAAAATATCCTGATAGACCTCGATCTGTCCGTTATCCACACAGTACAGGGTGGATTTGAGCTCCATATCGTATTCATCCAAAGAGATCTCCGCATTGGGCATAATATCCCCTTCCAGGTAATCGCCCACGATATCCGCAAACACGAACAAGCAGATAAACACGATCAGCGCGACCGTGCAAACCGCGCCCAAAGCTACCTTAAAGGCAGTAAAAGCGATCATCCAGCACCGATAAAGGATCCGGCCTGCCAGCGACCCGGTTTGGGGCTGCTGTTGGGCCTGTTTCCTTTTCCGGAAAAACTCCTTGCATCGATTCCAAAAATCCATAGTTATATGACCTCCATACCATTGCCGACCTCGGCATTTATGGGTAGTTTCCAATTGGGCATACTGCGAGAGCATACCATCGTTCGTAGTATTATAGCATACCCAATTCAAAAACGGAAGCCCAAATTTTTTAATATTCAATGAAATATAAGTAAATAATACACGTAAACTAAGATGGAGGCATATCATGAAAAGTAAGAAACTGCTGTTTTTCCTCCTGGCCTGCTATTTGGGGCTTCACAACGGACATCTGGCGCTATTTGCCGAAGACGCCTCCGAGCCTTTGCTGATCCTCCCCCACAAAGCCGAAATGTACAGCCAGGAAGACCAAAAGAAGCTGGCCCAGGGGATCCCTTACGACTCCGAGGAGGAATTGGCGCAGATCCTGGAGGATTTTCTATCTTGATTTTCCGGGGAATATGGTTAGAATACGTTTAGAAAGTTTTGGGAGGGATGACCCGTGGAAGACCAGTTTGGTTCTGATTTTATGACCATTGTGGATGAGGACGGCACCGAGTACGAATTGGAGGTCCTCAGCTCCATTGAGTATAACGGCTGTACCTATTTGGCTGTGACCCCCGCCGGAGTCGAGGAAGACGAGGAAGTAGAGATCAGCATCCTTAAGTCCGTAGAGGAGGACTCAGAGCCCATTCTTTGCGCCATTGAGGACGAGGAAGAGCTGCAGACTGTATACAATCTGATCATGGATCAGCTTTACGAGGAAGAAGACGAGGATTGAGTCCGGTCGCGGCAGATGCTTTGTGTATCCCATTGGGGATCCTTCGCTGATGCTCAGGATGACCGCATAATCTCCGCCTGCTTGGTGCGTAGCGTGTCTTTATGGACCCACATTATAGTATAGGGATGTTAGATTTCCCCGCCGGATTGCAGACCTCCCGCCCACGCTTTGACGATGGGTGGACGTTGGGAGCAGCTAAGGCCGGGAGCGGCAACCCACCTGCCGATTCGTGCAGGTCACTTCAGATGCGTTACGGCCAAAGCGGGTTTTGGGAGCTGTTGCTTTGCAGCAGCTCCTTTTTTGCATATTCTGTAAACTTTTTTTGATTTTGCGGAATTTTTGGCGGTTTACCCCTTGAAACTGAGAAAAGAATCGGTTATAATAGCCCGGTCTATGTGCACCTATGCACAGTATGTTACCAATGAGAGGAATGGATAATTAATGAGCGCATCTACCAAGAAGAAGCTCCGCAAGGAGCAGGAAGCCGCCATGCTCACCGAGCGTCAGCAGGCTGAGAAGGCAAAGGCTAAGAAACTGAAGAGAAACACGATTATCTTTGTCAGCATTATTGCCCTGATCGTAGTCGCTTTCGTGGGTCTGGTGGTTTACCGCTGGATCACCAATAACGGCATTTTTGAAAAGGCTACCACCGCTGCCGAGATCGGCGGCAAGGAATTTGACAGCGTAGAGTTTAATTACTACTATAACGACACTGTCATGGAGTCCTACAGTGACTGGTACTCCAACGCCTCCTCCTACGCAGAGATGGCCGGTGCTTCCGTGGAAGAGACCATTATGATGCTGTATAATGTGGATCCCACCAAGCCCCTGAACGAGCAGTACGTAGACCAGGAAGGCACCCAGACCTGGTATGACTACTTCCTGAACGAGGCTCTTGCCAAGGCACAGGAGGACATGGCCCTGGTCAACGCCGCCAAGAAGGCCGGCTTTACCCTGCCCGAGTCTGAGAAGGAAATTCTCCACAATCAGGAGCACAACCTGGATGCTTACGCACAGATCTATGGCTTCACCTCCGTCAAGGGTTACCTGTCCGGCACCTACGGCAACGGCGCAGATGTAGACACCTACATGGAGTACCTGGAGCGTCAGGCTCTGGCCGATGCTTACCTGGCCCACTACACCGAGGAGCTGGGCGAGAAGATCTATACCGACGATGAGATCGCCGGCATTGATTCTGAGGATGCCAACAAGTACACCTCCCACACCTATAACTACGTTTACCTGAGCTACACCGCTTTCCGTGAGGAGAACGAGGACGGCAGCACCACCTACACCGACGAGCAGAACGATGCCGCCCGTGAGGCTGCCAAGAAGGCCGCTGAGGCCCTGACCTCCGCTACCACCGTGGAAGAATTCGACGAGGCCATTGCCGCTTTGGAGCTGTCCACCACTTCCAGCACCGCCCAGAAGAATCAGCTGCATTCCGCTGTTTCCATCGGCGTGATCGCTGACTGGCTGGCTGAGGGCGGCCACAACGAGGGCGACATCGTGGTCCTGGCCAACGAGTCCACCTCCACCGATGCCGACGGCAACGAGACCAAGACCGTTAACGGCTACTATGTGGTCCGCTTCGGCAGCACCACCGACAACAAGACTCCTCTGAACAACATCCGTCACCTGCTGGTCTCCTTCGACCCCGACGATGCTGGCATTGAGGTCACCGACGAGTTGAAGGCTGAGAAGCTGGCTAAGGCCGAAGAGCTGCTGGCTGAGTGGAAGGCCGGCGAGGCTACCGAGGCTTCCTTCGAGACCCTGGTCCGTGAGCACAGCGACGACAATGCCGACGAAGGCGGTCTGTACACCAATGTGGGTGCCCATACCAACTTCGTTGAGCCCTTCCTGAACTGGTGCATCGATGAAGCCCGTCAGGTTGGCGACTGCGAGATCGTGGAGTCCGAGTACGGCTACCACATCATGTACTACTGCGGTCAGACCGAGTACACCTACCGCGAGCATCTGGCCATGGAGGACCTGAGAGCCGCCGAGCTGGAAGGCTGGCAGACCGCTCAGATCGCCGCCACCACTGCAACCCTGGAGAATACCAAGTATATGAACCCCGAGGTTCTGTCCGGCGAGGGCTAATTTCCTGAATAAAGAAATCCTCCTGTGGAAACACTTTCACAGGAGGATTTTTCTATGAAATTGGGAAAATGGGGTATTTGTATTGCGGGGCTGTGTGCCGGGGCGGTGAACGGCTTGCTGGGTGCCGGAGGCGGGATGGTTTTGGTTCCGCTGCTGGGACTGTTGACCGATCTTCAGGACGACCAGGTCTTTCCCGTGTCTGTGTGCATCATTCTGCCCATTTGTATCATATCGCTGTTTTTCAGTCCCTCCGCTTCCCTGACGGGCCTTTGGGGATACCTTGCAGGCAGTGCCGCCGGGGGGATCCTGGCAGGTCTTTTGGGGAAGAAGATCCCGACTCTGTGGCTTCACAGAGCCCTGGGCGTTCTGATTCTTTGGGGAGGGATCCGTTACCTATGCTAGAAAGCTTACCCGTTGCCATCCTCATGGGCGCTGTACTGGGCTTTTTATCCGGGTTGGGGGTTGGAGGCGGAAGTCTGTTTATCCTTTGGCTGACATTGGTGCTGGGACTCCCCCACGCCCAGGCCCGGGTATGGAATCTGATCTTTTTTCTCCCCTGCGCCCTGATCAGCTCTTTGTTCCGGCTGAAGCAGAAATCTTTGCCCCTGAAAAAGGTTTGGCCAGCCATGGTCCTGGGCTGTGTTTGCGCGGGAGCCTTCAGCTTGCTCAGCCCCTATATCCATTTGGGGCTACTGAAAAAAGGCTTCGGGGTCCTGCTCCTGGTCACCGGTATCCGGGAGGTTTTTTATAAGAGGAAGTCTTAAAGCCTTCTCCCCAGGGAGAAGCCATTTGGGGTTTATCGCTTCAAAAAGCCCAGGTAGCCTTCCAGGATCAGGGCGGCGGCTACGGCATCGACGGTATTTTTCCGTTTTTTTCCGTGGTAATTATGCTCCGATAGGATATTGTGGGCCTCCACAGTGGTTCTGCGCTCGTCCCACAGCTGCACGGAAAGTCCTGTAACCTCCTGGACTCTTGCGGCAAAGGCCCGGCACAGCTCCGCACGGGGGCCTTCGGTGCCGTCCATATTTTTGGGAAGTCCCATAACGATACTTCCCACGTTGTGCTCTTTGACCAGGGCAGCAATCTGCTCCAAGGTCTTCTCCGGATTGCGGCTGTGGATCACCGTAGTGGAGCCCACGATGGAGCAAAGAAGGTCAGAAATGGCAATTCCCGTCCGTGCGTCACCGTAATCAATACCCATGATTCTTTCCATAGTTATACTCCTTTTGCTGTCTTTCTGTACGGTTTTGATTATACCGCATCTTTCCGAAAAAATAAATGAAAATTTTAGAAAAAAGTTGTTGACTTGCGTAAATCCCTATGGTAGAATGGTTCTACCTGTGAAAAGGGGTTTATTTTTTATGCCCATTTTCAGCTTCGGAGCGGTTATTGTAGTTGACCGCTTACTAAATTTTTTCATAGCCGAAGTGATACAGGGAGGCAAATTTTTAAGGAGGTGCCGTTATGCGCGTGAAAGTCACTTTGAGATGCTCCGAGTGCAAGCAGAGAAACTACAACACCATGAAGAACAAGAAGAATGACCCTGACCGTCTCGAGATGAAGAAGTATTGCAGATTCTGCAAAAAGCACACCACTCACAACGAGACTAAGTAAGGAGGCTCATCATGGCAGAAGTCAAGAAGCAGAATTGGTTCAAGAGAACTTTCGGTGGCATCGCCAGATACTTCCGCGAGCTTCGCAGTGAGCTTAAGAAGGTCGTTTGGCCCACCCCCCATCAGGTTCTGAAGAATACCCTGATCGTCCTGGCATGCGTTGCCGTTGTGGGCGTGTTCATTTGGGTGTTCGACTATGTTGCAGGTACCGGTGTTTCCGCACTGATCGACGTGGTCAAGAAGTAAGGGAAGCATTATGGCTGGTACTGCAAAATGGTATGTTGTGCAGACGTACTCCGGATACGAAAGCACAGTCAAGGCCACCATTGAAAAGACCGTACAGAGCCGTCAGCTGCAGGATCAGATCCTGACGATCGCCATTCCTACGGAGACCGTCACCGAGATCACAGAGTCCGGCAACAGCAAGACTTACGACCGTAAGCTCTACCCCGGCTATGTATTCGTGAAAATGGTTTACAGCGATGACACCTGGCATGTCATCAAGGGCGTCCGCGGCGTAGCCGGCTTTGTGGGCGCATCCGGAAACGACCCCGTACCGCTGTCCGACGAGGAAGTGTACGAAATGGGCGTTGAGAAGCGCGAGATCATTGTCAACTATGCAGTTGGCGATACTGTGCGCATTCTGGACGGTCCCCTTTCCTCCTTCACCGGCACTGTGGATTCCATCGAGGTCGAAAATAACTCGGTCAGCGTGATCGTATCCATGTTTGGCCGTGAGACCCCCGTTGAGTTCGAGCTCGATCAGGTTGAGGTCATTTCCCAATAAACGCATCGAACCGCTTCGCGGTTGGAACGTGGGAGGGGCTAAGCCCCGCAAGAAATGCGTAATTACGCATATTACCACATTATATTCAGGAGGTGCTTATTATGGCACAGAAAGTCACTGGTATTATCAAACTTCAGATCAACGCCGCTAAGGCTACCGCTTCCCCCCCTGTAGGCCCCGCTCTGGGTCAGCACGGTGTTAACATCGCTGCTTTCATCAAGGAGTTCAACGCTCGTACCCAGGCTATGGAAGGCTACAAGATCCCCGTTGTGATCACCGTTTACGCTGACCGCAGCTTCACCTTCATCACCAAGACCCCTCCGACCCCCCTGCTGATCATGAAGGCAATCGGTCTGGACAAGGGTTCCGGCGTTCCCAACAAGACCAAGGTTGGCACCATCACCAAGGCTCAGGTCACTGAGATCGCCAAGACCAAGCTGCCCGACCTGAACGTTAACACCCTGGAGGCCGCTGAGAGCCAGGTTGCCGGTACTTGCCGCAGCATGGGCGTTACCGTCGTTGACTAATCTTAGTCACACTGAATTGATTATTTGCTGATCCGGTAAATTTGAAACCGGAATGTGGGAGGATTTTTCCGCATCACCACTATAAGGAGGATAAAACAAGTGTTTAGAGGCAAAAAGTATAAGGAGAGCGCTAAGCTGATTGACCGCTCTGTTCAGTATGATCCCGCAGAGGCCCTGGATCTGGTTGTGAAGGGTGCCACCGCTAAGTTCGACGAGACCGTCGAGCTGCACATCAAGTTGGGTGTTGACTCCCGTCACGCTGACCAGCAGGTCCGCGGCGCCGTGGTTCTGCCCAACGGTACCGGCAAGACCGCCCGCGTGCTGGTCTTCGCTAAGGACGCTAAGGTTGACGAGGCTACCGCTGCCGGCGCTGACTATGTTGGCGGCATGGAGCTGGTCGAGAAGATCACCAAGGAGAACTGGTTCGAGTTCGACGTGGTCGTTGCTTCCCCCGACATGATGGGTATCGTTGGCCGTCTGGGTAAGGTTCTGGGCCCCAAGGGTCTGATGCCCTCCCCCAAGGCTGGCACCGTGACCCCTAATGTTGGCGCTGCTGTTAAGGAAATCAAGGCTGGTAAGGTCGAGTACCGTCTGGACAAGACCAACATCATCCACTGCCCCATCGGCAAGGTTTCCTTCGGTGCTGAGAAGCTGGGTCAGAACATGGATACCCTGATGAACGCTGTTGTGAAGGCTAAGCCCGCCGCAGCCAAGGGTCAGTATATCCGTTCCTGCACCGTGGTTTCCACCATGGGCCCCGGCGTTAAGGTCAACACCACCAAGTACGCCTAATTACCGATAAAAAACTGCTTGAAAATGCTCCGGCATTTTCAAGCAGTTTTTTTATTATTTCCGGGTAGGAAGCTGAGCGGTCCAGGCGGCGGCGCCCAGGAAGATATAGGAAAGGGGCGCTTTCAGGATCACTTCTATAAGCCACAGTAGCACGGAATTGTACACAGGTATTGCCGGAAAGACCATACTCACCGAGGATTGGGTCAGACTCCGGTAAGTAGCAATGCCAAGCCATACACAGTACGGAATCGGGATTAGAAGGATCAGTCCAAAAAGGATAGCCAGCACATAGCGAAGCACTTTACTCCCCTTCCCCGTCCAGGGCTTCAGCGACCGAAAATCCCCCAGAGCTTCCAGGACCAGCCACCCAAGTAAGGTCATCACAAAGGGCAGACATGTGACCTTGCAGAAATACCGCACGGTAATGGCATGAAATGGATTTTCGTCCCGGAGGATAACCGGAAGCAGAAAATACAACGTCAAAAGTCCCGCCAAAATGCTGCAGCCTACCAAAAGCCGTTTATGGCTTTTCTTCCCTTCCAGGCCTCCCGGGCCGTAGAGGACCGCATTGGCGTCGGTTTCCAAAACCTCCGCGATCAGCCCTACCATGTCGATATCCGGTCGGGAGCGGCCGTTTTCGTAATTAGAAACCGTCTGCCGGGTCACAAACAGCTTCTCGGCAAAGGCCTCCTGGGTCAGGTTTTTGGATTGTCTGAGCTTTCTAATATTCTTTCCAATATCACGCATTGCGATCACCTCACCGATATTTTAAGGTGAAATGGGGGAATTGTCCAGCAAAGATCCTTTTACATAGGATGCAAAATGGGCGTGACCGATTTGGTCACGCCCACAAATACAGATGTGAGGATGCTATGGGTTATTCCGCACTGCGGTAGATCCTGACCAGAATGGCGATGATTACCAGGGCGCAGGCTCCCTGGGCAATGTAGCGGATCACATCGCCGGAAATATAGCCACAGCCCACGATCAAAGCATAAGCGGCAGGCAGCAAAAGGCTTTCCGTCTGGGTGATCCCCTTATGCAGGTACACGCCTCTGCCCAGGCAGAACAACTGGGCAACGCCCACACAACCAAAGAGAATGGACAAAATCACAAATGCGGTAGTGCCCAAAAAGTCTCCGGCCGGGAAATAATCCATCACCAAAAGTCCCACACGCCAGGCAAAATGGATCCCTGTGAACATCAAAAAGCCACGCATCCATTTATCGATCCTGGGAATCAGACAGGCGCCCACGACCATCCCCAAAAATCCGATCAGGGAAATCAACAGCATTTCCGAAACGATCGCAGGTAAGGTCAGGCCCACCGCGATTCCGGCAGTGATCAGCTTCACCGCTCTGGCAACCGGCTCCGATTCTTCCCACTCCGCAGTGGGGGTTACCACTTTTCCGCCCACGATCTGGCCTCTTTCCAGCATGGTAGAAAAATCATTATCGCCCATCAAAGATCTATGCATAGGAACGCCTCCTTTCAAAAATACGAAACATCCTTCCGCTAATAATTTAGCACAATTTTGTCAATTTGTCAAGGTGTCGTTTGTGGCAGATTGCACAATCAGCGTACCAGTTTATTTCTGCGCATACGGATCAGCTCTATGGTGCAGAAAACGATGCCCCACACCAGAAGGGTCATCAGGGCAATATTCACGTGGCGCCAAATATACTGAAGCTGTGGAGCCGTTGTCTTATAGATCCAATTCTCCCACCAACTTGCATTGCCGGCATCGATCCCCTGAAGGATCATGCCTTCCTGAAAACGGTCATAATACAAAAGCATTCTGCCGCCGGTCACATACAAGGTAGTCAAGCACCATAGGAAGGTAAAAATCGCCCCGTACAAAAATGCCATGCTCCAGCGCTTTTTTCGGAATATCCACCACAGCGCGGAAAATATAACCGTCAAGGCCGCAGCCGCGATCTCCAGATACACGGTGGTATACCCTATCTGCCGGTCCTCGATAACCGGTGTCCTGTCGGATTTTTTATGCATGAGGGTATTTTCCTCACCGGCAAAGGTTCCTACATAGTATATGGTGATTCTGTGACGATTTTGCTCTCTGCCGTATTCATCGATATACTGTTCCGCACAAAGGATCTGGTCCTTCGTAAATGACTCCAAAAACCAATCCTCATAATAGCTTGTCCAGAAGTCAAAAATATCACTGCGGTAGCCAAACACAAACCTTCCATGATCCACTTCTTCAGTATGGCGCCACTGGACATTTTTCAGTCTTCTGGGAGTTGCCACGATCTCCCCTTTTTCATTCTGATAAACGCCCTCGTAGGCCTCCTCGTAGGTTAAGGGAATGGGCGTAAAATCGTAAATAAAGATGCCCATCAGGGGAGTAAGCAAAATACACAACGACAGCAGAACACAAAGGATCACCCGTTTCCACCGCTGCCGCCGAAGCTTTTTCAGGGGAGAGATATCCGTTGTAATGGGAATACGCACGAATTTGCGCATTCTTTCATAAAAATCGGCGCAGTTTTCGCAGGTCTTCGTATGTTCATTCACTAGATTCTTAGAATCCTCACTTGCCAGCTTATCTATGCAAAGGGGCATTAAGTCCTTTGCCACATCACAGGAAATACTCATTTTTGCACCTCCAATGCATCCAATATCTTCTGACGAGCTCTGTGGTAGGTCACACAAGCCCAGTTTTGACTTTTTCCAAACACCTCACCGATCTGTTTGAAGGACAGCTCTCCGAATACCCGCAGGGAAAAGACCTCTTTATATGGCTCCGGAAGCCCGTGCAGAAGCTTATGTATCCGCATGGCCTCTCTGGCATCGTCCAGCTGTTCCTCCACCGGAAGCTGGGGCGACGGGATCACCGTATCCTCCAAAGGAACCGTAATGCGCTGCTTCCTGCAGTAAGTCAGCCATTCATTCTTCCCGATCCGGCAAAGCCAGGTGCGGATGTCACAGTCTCCGCGAAAGGTATGCAGCTTTTGCAGGGCCTTGAAAAAGGTCTGCGCAGTCAGTTCCTCAGCCAAGTGGGCATTCTTGCATAAAGCAAGCAGGAAAAGCTCCACATCCTTAAAGTATTCTTCATACACGCTCTCAAATTCTGTCACATCCTCACCTCCCTTCATCTATTAGACGCAGGACTGTTCCTAATCTTACAGGAAAATAGAAAAAAATGAAAGAGGGATGCAGGTTTTTCCAAAAAGTTCTGGATTTATATAAAAAAGTTGTTGACAAACTGCTATTCATCTGCTAAAATACGTCTGTTGCCAAAGACAGCAGGTCGGGTCCACCCCAGTAAATCCTGCCGAGGTGCGCTGATAAGAATCTTATTGCGTGTCTTTCTGTCTGTTGGCAGAAGGACATTATTTTTTTCGGAGGTGAAATCACACATGGCATATCAGACCAAAGCAAAGGTTATTGAGTCTAAGAAGCCTCAGGTCGAAGCACTGTCCGCAAAGATCAAGGATGCAACTGCTGTTGTTTTCGTTGACTACAAGGGTATCAGTGTTGCGCAGGACACCGAGCTGCGTAAGCAGTTCCGTGAAGCTGGTGTAGAGTACTCCGTCGTTAAGAACACTCTGACTCGTTTCGCTGCCAAGGAAAATGGCTACGATTTCGACGAGGTCCTCAACGGCACTACCGCTATGGCCAGCACCACCGGTGACCCCATCGCTCCCGCCCGTGTCTTTGCTGAGTTTGCAAAGAAGAACAAGCTGCCCCTGACCATCAAGGGCGGTGTCGTAGAAGGCAGTGTCCTCTCCGGCGCCGAACTGACCGGCTTCAGTGAGCTGCCCAGCAAGAACGCCCTGGTCGCTTCTGTTCTGGGTACCTTCCTGGCACCGATCTCCAGCCTGGCTTTCGTCCTGGATCAGGTTCGTATCCAGAAGGAAGGCGACGCTCCCGCTGCAGAGTCTGCAGAGTAATCCAATCGTAAATTAACAAACAAATCTTAACATTTATTTTTAGGAGGAAATTACAATGGCTAGTGAAAAGATCACTGCTCTCGTTGAAGAGGTAAAGACCCTGACCGTTCTGGAGCTGTCCGAACTGGTCCACACCCTGGAAGAGGTTTTCGGCGTTTCCGCCGCTGCTGCCGCTGTTGCTGCTCCCGCTGCTGGCGGTGCTGCTGAGGCTGCTGAGGAGAAGACCGAGTTTGACGTCGTCCTGAAGAATGCCGGCGCTTCCAAGCTGGGCGTTATCAAGGTCGTTCGTGCTGCTACCGGCCTGGGCCTGAAGGAGGCTAAGGAGCTGGTTGACAACGCTCCCAAGACCATCAAGGAAGCTATGCCCAAGGAAGATGCTGAGAAGCTGGTTGCTGAGCTGAAGGAAGCTGGCGCCGAGGCCGAGATGAAGTAATTTTTACTTCCTCGTTACACACAGATACAGCCGCCAGCAATGGCGGCTGTTTTTGTTTCCAAAGGAGGCTTATCGATGGATAAGATCATTGCATTCTTTTCTGAGCGCGGTGTGGATCTTCACACTATGCTCATCACCGCTGCCGTATTGGCCCTGGGGTTGCTTCTGACGGGCTGTATCGGTCGGTTCATTTTCGGCAAAAAATCCAACCTGGCAGTGGCGAGTTCTTCTGCCATCGGAATTTTGTTCATTCTTGTGGTCACTGTCGTTATCAAAAGCCTGGGGGTTCCCTACGAAAAGTACCTCACTCCCCTGCCCTTTGTGACTGTGACCCATGACAGTCTGACTATTTTCCAGCTGGAAGGCACCGACTACACCCTGATCTGCTCTCAGGCTCTGAGCTGTGTGATTTTGGCTTTTCTCGTGAATCTGGCTGACCGTTGGCTTCCCAAAGGAGAGAATATCTTCTCCTGGCTGTTTTTCCGTTGCTTGACGGTGCTTTTGGGCATGGTGATGCATTTTGTTGCCGTGTGGCTGCTGACCACCTATCTACCGGCAGATCTCATGACCTATGCCCCCGTGATCCTTTTGGGAATCCTGATCCTGATGATCCTCACCGGCGCGCTGAAGATCGTTGTGGGCTTGATGGTGTCCTCTGTCAATCCCCTGATCGGTGCCCTGTACACCTTCTTCTTTGCCAATGCCATCGGCAAGCTGATCACCAGGGCTGTACTGACCACTGGTCTTCTCATGGGTCTTGTATACCTGCTGAACACTTTGGGCATTTCTGAGCTTTCCATCGTCCCCACAGCCCTGACCGCTTACATCCCCTTTGGGGTGATCCTTTTGGGACTTTGGTATTTGGTGGGTAAAGTATTCTGATGCTTCGGTGCGTTATTGTTATGCAAGAGTAAAATTTTTTGCGCTCTACCAAAGATGTGCGTCAAGGGCGTGCCCCCTACGGATGCGGAATTAGATTTACCGAAAGTGATGTCAGAATGACTAAATCGGTAATGGGTAACGTGTCATAATGTAATTGACAGGATTCCTGGTGGGTGGTAATATATTCCTATACTACAATGAGAAAAGAGGATTTCGCTATGGATCGTTATACTGTTCCCAGTCCCATGAAGCGTCCCGATTACGCTTTTTATCATGAACCCACCATTATGGAGATGCGTCAGCGTGCTGTCCAGGCCATTCAGGATTTTCTGAGCATTCAGTGGCGTACCCACACCACCATTGCCCACAGCAAGCGCGGTGCCGTTGCCCACAAGCGGTTCATTTACGAAAAGGACAATACCTACTGCGGTCTTCCCTACTCCGACGGCGGCAAGGGTCTGTTCCAGTTCTTGGAGTTCTACGATGAGGAAACCGGTCGGCTGAAGTTCTACGGTGACGGTCAGGAATTCAACGAAAATATTGGCGGCACCTGCGCCTGCGGCGTTTGCTGGAGTCTGGCTACCGTGTGCCATTCCATCGGCGGCTGGTTTGTCAACTTCTGGATGACCCCCAAGTACGGCTACTACCCCGTAGGCGACTACAAGGTCGATCCCGAAATTGAGGAATTCCGCCTTCATCACACCTCCCTGATCATTCAGGAAAACGGTGTGGATAAGATCGTAGAGTGCTACACCAAGATCCAGCCTGCAGATGCTGTTTGCTCCTCCGACAAGGATCACACCATGATGTGCATCGACTACCCCCATGTGGAGTATGATGAAAACGGCAAGATCGACATTGAAAAGAGCTACGTTATGATCGCTGATCAGCGCGGCGGTCTCGGTGTCGGCTTCTACGACAAGCGGGTGGATGACGATCTTTATCACTTCAGCGGCCGTACTGAGTTCAAGTACACCTTCAAGATGCTGCTCAATGAATTCTACATCCCCGTGACCCCTGCTGAGTTTTTGGGCAAGGTTCCCTATGAGCGCGCCAAGGTGGAATTCTCCATCCCTGAGTGCGCCACCAAGGAGCAGATGATCGCCGGTACACTGACCTCCAACTATCCCATGGCTGTAATCAAGCTGATGCTTACCAAGGCGAACGGTCACAGAGTCATGGTGGACCGCTACCTGGTCAACCGCCATGATCCCCACCCCAGCTCCGGTCTGGCCCGCAGCTTCCCCATGGAGCGTATGCAGGAGGCCATTGAGGCCGCCCAGGGGCAGAAGCTGGAGATCGAGGTCACCGCTTCCAACGGTGAGATTCTGATCCCCGTATCCATCCAGCTGTGATCAAACGACTTGTCTGTCTGATCCTGGCCCTAAGTGCCGCATTCGCGGTAACCGGATGCACAGAGAAAGAACCGCCCCCGGATCCTGTGATCCTGCCTGCAGCTGAGGCTGTGGAGGATCCCACCGGCTATCGGGTGGTAAACCCTACCCAATACCCGGACTACACCTTTGAAGGGGCCCCTTCCAATATGGACCTGCGGATGACCGCAGTCCGGGCCATGCGGGATACCCTTTCCATTCGCTGGAGCTGTACTGACGGGATCTACTACTGCAAGACCGGTCCTGTCAGCCATAAATTCTTTCAGCACCAGCCGGATACCACTTACGCAGGCGTTTTGTATTCCAATGCAAGTACCGGCATCTTTCAGTTTCTTGAGTACTACGATCAGGAAACCGGGCGGCTTTTGTTCCCCGGTGACGGCGACGATGTAAAGCATGTTTTGGGAAGCTCCTGTGCGGACTGCCTGATTTGGGGCTGGAATACCGTATGCAATTCCATTGTGGGTTCGTACTATCCCGTCACCATGGTCTATGCCAACGGGTATTATCCCGTGGGTGACTACACCTATGATACCTCCATTTCTACCTTTAACCGTCTGCCCACCAACACCATCATCGAGCAAAACGGAGAAGCCGTGATGTTGGATGCCTATACCAAGGTCCAGCCTGCCGATGCTTTGGTCTCCTCCACGGATAACCACGGCATGATGGTGATCGAAATACCCCATGTGGTCTATCATCCCGACGGCAGTATCAACAAGGACGAAAGCTATGTGGTCATTCAGGACCAGCGCGGCGGCACAGGAGCGGGCTTTTACGAGGTGGAGGAGGATGGACTTACCATGCTCTATAGCGGCCGCACAGAGGCTACCTACACCTTCCAAAAGCTTTTGGAGAAGCACTTCATCCCGGTTACCACCGCAGAATTTGCCGGTATCAAGGACTACGAAGTCCCCACAGTAACCGCCAGTGCCCAAACCGTAAAGGAGTTGGAAGACCTTTTGGCAGTAACTGTAGAATCCAACTACCCCCTGGCGGTCGTCAATGCCTGGGTGGAGGATACCCAGGGCAACCGTATTTTGCTCGACCGGGCGTGCTTTGGCGGTGCCAAGGATACCGGTGTTCCCAAAGCCTATAAGCTGGGCAAGCTGGAAGGGTTGCAGAATTTCGCCTCCAGTGCGTATAATCAAAAAACCTTGACGGTTCGCATTGAGGTGGTCACCTCCGCGGGAACCCGCCATATTCCGGTAAGCTACATTATCTGACTCAAGGCGCTGTCTCAAAACAATTGAGACAGCGCCCTTTTATTCTGCACCCTACGGAGAAACGCCTTATCTCTTCAATATCTCCATTATCTTCACTATCTCCAATATCTCAAAAAAAGATGCGGTTTTTGCGGTAAAGTCACTGACCCTACGGATGGGATCGGACGGTTTGCAAAAAGCGGTGGATATCATGGGCCGTATTGTTGGGACCAAGGCTGATGCGGACAGTTCCCGTTTTCAGGGTTCCGGCGCTTTGATGGGCCAACGGTGCGCAGTGGAGTCCTGCCCGGACGGCAATTCCATGCTTAGATAGGCTTTGGGCCATCTCTTCGCAGTCGAAATCTCCGACAAAGGACAGCACCGGTCCCTGCTCCGGCCCGGAAAACACCCGGTAGCCCTGATCTTTCAGCCCTTCCGCGCAAAGCTTAATCAGTTTCTTTTCCCTTCGGAAGCTCTCCTCCATATTATGCTGCAGGATCCAGCAGATCCCGGCACTCAAGCCGGCGATCCCCGGCACATTCAAGGTCCCGGCCTCTCCGCTGTCCGGAAGGTAATCGGGCATTTCCATGCTTTCGGACTGGCTGCCCGTTCCTCCGTGAAGGAGGGGCTTCAGGTCCTGACCGCATAGCAGCAGCCCCGTCCCCATAGGACCTTGCAGCCCCTTATGCCCCGGCATGGCAATAAAGGCCGCCCCCAATTCTTTCAGGGACACGGGCAGGATCCCTGCCGATTGGGCCGCATCCACAATAAACGGCACACCGTACTGATGGCATAGCTGTGCCATTTCCTTGACCGGGAGGATATAGCCGAATACATTGGAGCAGTGGGTAAAGACCGCCCCTTTTGCTCCCTTTTTCAGCCCCTTTTCAAAAGCCCGGAGGGTATCCTCCGGGTCAAACAGCCGCTCCCCCGCTACCCGGATCTGTGCATGCAGGGCAGTCAGAGGCCGCATCACCGCATTATGCTCAAATCCGGATACGATCACCGTGTCTGAAGGATCGAACAGAGAATGGATGGCCATATTCAGCCCCTGGGTGCAGTTTTCCGTGAACACCACCCGGTCCGGTGGGCAGTCAAACAGCTTCCCTGCCCGTTCCCGGCATCGGTACACTACCTTTGCCGCCTCCATGGAGGCAGGATGCCCCCCACGGCCAGGATTTGCACAATGGGTCATTGCCCATTCCATCGCATCTTGAACCTGGGGAAGCTTGGGAAAGGAAGTCGCTCCATTGTCTAAATAGATCATAACTCCAACTCCCGGGCAGCCCCATTTTCCGTCTGTAAATAAACCTTCCGAAAGGCAACCCCCATTTCCCGCAGAATCGACACCGCTTCCATGGTGTCCTTCCTGGAAAGCCAAAGGCTGTAGCCACAGCCTTGTTCCTGGAGCCACCGGGGTGTTCTGCGCAGCTGACAGCGGATATTTGCCTTTTGAAGCAATCCTTCCGCCGTTTGGGCAGGGGTCACAGACCGAAAGGTGATCATACAGTCTTTCATAATAAAACCCTCCCGAGCCAACCTATGCCCGGGAGGGAAAATTTGTGAAGAATTCTGTCGCCACATAACGCATGACTAGTTAGTTTCTAATTACGAGTTACCAGTTACGAATTGTGTAACTTAAATAGTAACTATCGTGCATACTGCGTGGCAGGACATACCGGAGCCGTCGCCGGTAAATCCCAGCTTTTCCTCTGTGGTAGCCTTGATATTGACCTGATTTTCACAGATCCCCAGGTCTGCCGCAATGTTGCTGATCATGGTGGGGATATAGTCTTTCAGCTTGGGCCGCTGGGCGATCACGGTCACATCGATATTGCCCACCCGGTAACCCGCTTTTTGGAGCTTATTTCCCACTTCCCACAGAAGCATCCGGGAATCTGCTCCTTTATACTTTGGATCGGTATCCGGGAAATGGTAACCGATATCCCGCAGAGCCGCCGCACCCAGCAGAGCATCCATCACCGCATGCAGCAGCACATCCGCATCGGAATGTCCCAAAAGGCCCAATTCATAGGGGATATGCACGCCACCCAAAATCAAGGCTCTGTCCGGCACCAGCCGGTGTACATCATAGCCGTGTCCGATCCGCATTATGCTTCCTCCATATAGGCTGCCGCCACCTTCAGATCCAAGGGGGTGGTGATCTTAATGTTCCGCTCATCACCTTCCACCAGCTTGACCTTAAAGCCCAGGGCCTCCACCGCACCGCAATCATCGGTAATGGGAAGCTCCTCCAGTTTCGCCTTCTGCAAAGCTCCTCTGAGCAGATCAAAGTCAAAGACCTGGGGGGTTTGGATGGCGTAGAGAGTCTTCCGTTCCGGAGTCTGCTGGACCAAGCCGCCGGTGGCGATCTTTACCGTATCCTTGACCGGGACCCCGGGAACAGCACCGCCATAGGTGTTGGCGGCACGGACCACCCGGTCGATCAGCTCCCAGGTGACCAAAGGTCTTGCCCCATCATGGACCGCTGCCAATTTCACTTTTTCCGACAGGGCGTTCAGGCCGTTATTTACCGATTCTGCCCGGTCCTCACCGCCCACTACAACGGCTTTTACCTTATCATACTCCATGGTCAAATGGGCAATTTCCGTAAGCAGATCCTGACGGGTCACCACCACGATCTCCTTTACCGCCGGGCATTCCTGGAAAGCAGAAACCGCCTTCACCACCATAGGTACACCGCCCACCGGCTCCATGACCTTATCGATGCCACCCATCCGGGAGGCACTGCCCGCCGCCACGATCACCGCACCGCAGTATTTCAGCTTCAGCACCTTTCGGGCAGGTTTGGACAGCTTTTTTACGGTTTTTTCCAAAGACATGGCTCACAGCTCCTTAATCAGCTTCTTAAAATAAGTACCCCGTTCCATAAAATTCTTGAACTGGTCGAAGGCCGCGCTGGCAGGACTCATCAGCACCACGTCCCCATCTGCCGCCTCTTTGGCAGAGCGCAGTACCGCATCGGTAAAGTCAGCGCAATCTACAAGCTCGGGATTTCCCGGGGAATATTCCGGGCATTGCTCCACTGCCTGACGGATCTGACCGGCAGTAGCGCCGTTCAGGTAGACCCGCTTAGCATGGCGGCAGATCTCAGGTCCCAGCACATCATAGGGAATATGCTTATCGTAGCCGCCGGCAATAAGCAGTACCTTTTCCGGGAAGCTGCGCAGACCGGCAATGGTACGGGTGGGAGAGGAGGCGATGGAGTCGTTATAAAAACGTACACCGTCTTTGATGCGCACCAACTCGATGCGATGCTCCACGCCGCCGAAGCTTTCTGCTACCTTGCGGATCACTTCATCGGGTGCCAGGCCCTCCACTGCCGCAATAGCGGTCATATAGTTTTCCACATTATGCTCACCGGGCAGGAGTATGGACTTTTTGTCCAGCACAGGAGTGCCGTTGCGGTAAATCCTATCCCCTTCCAGCCAAACAGAGGTCTTGTCCTTTCCCGTATAGCTGAAACGCTTGGTCTGCCCGGGACCGGTCATAGGGGCGGTAATGGCATTGTCGGCATTGACGATGAGTACATCTTCAGGGCCTTGGAAATGAAAAATATTGGTTTTCGCCTGGATGTATTCTTCCATATCCTTATGGACATCCAAATGGTTGGGAGCCAGATTGGTGATCACAGCCACCTGGGGACTGCGGCGCATATCCATCAGCTGGAAGGAACTGAGCTCCACCACCGCATAGTCTTCCTTTTGGATCTGCGGGCACAGGGGAAGCAGGGGCGTTCCAATATTGCCACCCAGCCATACCTTTTTTCCGGAGGCTTTCAGGATCTCAGAGATCAGGGTGGTGGTCGTAGTCTTGCCGTCAGAGCCGGTCACCGCAAGAATGGGACAGGGACAGACCTCGAAGAACACTTCCATTTCGCTGGTCACCTCTGCCCCGCCCTGGCGCAGAGCCTCCAGGGCAGGATTGCCGGGGTGCATACCCGGGGTACGGAACACCAGATCGCCACGCAGATCCTCCAGGTAGCCGTCTCCCAGGCGCAATTGGCAGCCCATAGCCTCCAGCTCCAAAACGGTAGCATCCACCTTTTCCCTGGGGGTACGGTCACAGCCCGTTACCTGACAGCCGTATTGCAAAAGCAGGCGCACCAGGGGCTGATTGCTCACACCCAGGCCCAGGACAATTATATTTTTATCCTTAAGAGAGGTAAAATAATCATGAAAAGCTGTTTGCATAAAAAGACCTCTTTCTCAAATTCTAATTTGTCCATCTATTATTCCCATCTATTATATACATAAAGGAAAGATTTTGCAAGACATTTGACAAGCGGCTTTATTTGCGGTACAATAGATCGGCAACCAGGTTGGACAGTCGCGGCTGGGCTCCGAAAGGGCCCAGGTGAGGAAAGTCCGGGCTCCAAAGGGCAAGGATAACGGGTAACGCCCGCCGGGGGTGACCCCAGGACAAGTGCAACAGAGAGATACCGCCGCATTTATGCGGTAAGGGTGAAAAGGTGCGGTAAGAGCGCACCCGTCCCATGGGAACATTGGGATGCTGTAAACTCTATCCGGAGCAACGCCGTGGAGGAACATGAGGTTTGCCCGACCGTTCCGTGGAGGTGGCTTGATCCCGTGAGCAATTGCGGGGCTAGATAGATGACTGTTAAAACAGAACCCGGCTTATAGACCTGCGTTGACCAAGGGCCGCCTTCGGGCGGCTCGCTACATATATTAGGAGATGTTCATATGGATATTCGTATTTTGCATCTTGTGGACGGTGCCAAGGAAGCCAAAGGCACCACTGTCATCATCGATGTCTTCCGTGCCTTTACTGTGGAGACCTATCTCATGCGCAATCATGCCGCAAAGATCATCCCCGTCAGCGGTGTGGACTTCGCCTTCGACTATAGAGAAAAGCATCCCGATGCCATTTTGTGCGGTGAACGGAAGGGCATTATCGTAGACGGCTTCGACTACGGCAACTCCCCTTCTCAGATCGAAAATGTGGACTTTACCGGAAAGACCGTGATCCATACCACCTCTGCCGGTACCCAGGGCATCGCCAACGCGGTCCACGCCGACGAGATCATCGGCGGCAACCTGGTGGCCGCCAAGGCCATTGCCGCCTATATCAAAAAGAAGAACCCCGAGGTGGTCAGCCTGGTTTGCATGGGGCTGGCCGGTGGTCGGATGACCGACGAGGACGAGCTGTGCGGCGCATATATCAAAAGTCTTTTGGAGGGTAAGCCCCTGCCGGATCTTTACGAGCGGATCATGAAACTAAAAGAAACCGACGGTGCCAAGTTCTTTGAAGAAAAACGTCAGGCGGTATTTCCCAAGCGGGATTTTCGGCTTTGTACCGATGTGAACAGCTGTAATTTCATTCTGCGGCTGAAAAAAGACCCCGAGACCGGGCTGAATTGCATGGAGCGCGTGGATGTGGATTGCTCCGTTTTGGATATTGAAACTCCCGTAGTTCCCGGATCTATGGCAAGCACCTACACCCGGGGGCAAGCCGAGAATTTCCCCAGAGATATCCTAACAAAGGCCGTTTACGGCAACTATCAAGCCCCCGAAGGGGACTTTGATGCGGCACTACTTTTGGGCGGAAAGCCCCATGTTTTGTATGCCCGTGCCAAGGCTGCCGCAGAGCTGTATCTGCAGGGCAAATGCCCCCTGATCATTCCCACAGGCGGTGTAAAATGGCAGACGGAATTCGGCTTTTGCACCGAATGCGAGGCTATGACCCGGTATTTGGTGCAGTTGGGAGTTCCCATGGAACATATTCTCCAGGAAAACCAGGCAACCACAACCATTGAAAATATGACCTTCGGTCAAAAATGCCTGCAAAGCCGGTTCGGCAATTCTCCCATCCGCCTTGCCATTGTCACCTCTTACAGCCATCTGAGGCGGTCTGTGGGACTTGCCAAGCGGAATATTCCCCAGGCAGACTGTGTTCCCGTAAGAAGCGTTGAGCCCTTTGATACGCCGGAAGAATGCTTTTCGGACTATGCCGCGGAGTTTCGCACCCGTAGAGAATGCAGACTCCTTTGCCACTATGCGGCAAAGGACCTGATCGATGATTTCACCCTGTAAAAGCAAAGCTGTCATCCCGACCAAGCGTTAGCGCGTGGAGGGACGACAGCTTTTCTTATTCTTTTAGATCGCGGTTAATGAACTCCGCGGCATTATTGGGCATAGGAAAGAACGGAAGCGGTATCCAGCTTCTCAAAGCCGGCAAGAAAGGTTGCCAGTTCTTTTGCGATCTTCCTGGCTCCGCCAGCCTCGTCACTTTCGATGTTCAGGGGCAGCAGCGGATCATGCAGCGACAGCCGCAGCAGGAACCAGCCATTGCCGTGGCTGGCGTCCAGGTTTACCCGGATGCCCTCGAAATTACTGGGCGCCACGCTCCAGCCGGGCTGATTGGCGGCATAGGCGGCAAGCTTGTCGATGACTTCCTGACCGTAGGTCTTAAAGTCCTCGACCTGGATATTCATACGGAATTCCACACTCTCGGCAGGCTCTTCCAGGGTGTCGATGAGGCTTGCCAGGGTATAGCCCTCCTTCTTACCCCGGGCCAGCTCAATGAGCAGCTTGGTCACAAGATAAGCGCCGTCATCCAGGAAATAGTTTTCCTTCAGGGCGCCGTGACCGGAGGTCTCAATGGCCAGCTGGCTATCCTGACCCAGGCCATTCAGGCGCACGGATTCATTGATCACGTTTCGGTAGCCACGCTTGAAGCGATGGTGTACACCGCCCTTTTTGGCAATGAATTTGGCAAGGCCGGTGGAGGTAATGGAGTCCGTGACGATGGTAGTGCCGGGATGCTCCCGCAGAAGGATCGCCGTCAACATGGCAATGATCCGGTTTCGGTTCAACTCGCTGCCATCGGACAGCACCGCACCGGCTCTGTCCACATCCGTATCAAAGATAATACCCAGGTCCGCATGATTCTCCTTTACCGCACGGGTAATGGCCTCCATAGCGGTATGATCCTCAGGGTTGGGAATATGGTTGGGGAAGCTGCCGTCAGGCTCCAGGAACTGACTGCCGCGAATATCCGCGCCCAAAGGCTCCAAAACCTTGCTGGCATAGAAGCCACCGGCACCGTTACCGGCATCCACCACGATCCGGAAGCCCTCCAGGGGACGCTGGGCCCCGGCGGCAGTGCGGATCTTATCTGCCAGGATCCCGGCATAGACATCCATAAAGCTGCCCTTTTCCAGCTTGCCTGCAGAAAGGCCGGTAGCTGCATCGGATTCGGCATACGAGAGGATCTTC
>SVLB01000040.1 GCA_015068135.1 Oscillospiraceae bacterium
GTTACCGCCGTGAAAGGGCGGTGTCTTAACCGCTTGACCAACGGGCCTGGTAGCGGCGACCTGACTTGAACAGGTGACAGACCGGGTATGAACCGGGTACTCTACCAACTGAGTTACGCCGCCATGTGTGGTCAAATGATCCCGGCACCGCCGAAATCAGCTTCGTTATTATACCCGCTCTTTGCGAATTTGTCAAGAGAAATCTTTGTAATTTTCTGTGTTTTTTAAGATTCTCCCACATTCTGGGAAAAACCGTCCCTCCAATGGCGTTTTTGCCATTGGAGGGTACACGAAACATATCACAGAGGATCATAAGGGCTCCCTTATTCAGCCGAGGGATCTTCACGCAGAATGACAGTTATAATGCCTCAAACAACGCCCGGGCAATTGCCTGCATGGTTTCCGGATCTGCTTTGTTTACCTTGCGGTCGTAGGTGAAAAAGCCATTGATCTCGTCCTCCACGTCGCTGAGCTGTGTGTAGATGGCGGCGCACAGGCCTTTTTTGACAGCGGGAATGATGACGGACCGGTACAGAGTCTCGATGGACCTGCGGTAAGCTTCCGGGGTCTTGCAGGTTTTGTAGCCGTAGGCCTTGCCCGGGTTCCAGAGATGATCCTCCACGGCGTAGGTGTGTCCGCCAAATTCGCTGAGGACCAGGGGCTTTTGGGCAGGCTTCAGCCGACCCCATCGGTCAAAATAGATGTGCAGACTTTCCACATCCGTTTCCTTTCGGCGGAACCAGCCGGAGGTGGTGTCGATAAAACGGGTATCGTCCAAGGCCTTGAGTTGGGGATATACGCGGTCACTGTCAAACTGCCCCCATCCCTCGTTAAAAATCGTCCAGTAGAGGATGCAGGGGTGGTTTTTCAGCTGATTGACGGTGGCAGTCATGGCATCCAGGAAGCCCTGGCGAACTTTAGGGTCCCGGTTGCGCCGGTGATCCTTCCTTTTTTGCTTTCCGAGAGTGGGCAGGGCGGTGTCTTGCAGGAAGGAGTAGCTGCCGTTATTGACCATATCCTGAAAGACCACCATGCCCAGCTTGTCGCATTGGTAGTAGAATTCTTCCGCTTCTACCTTGATATGCTTGCGCAGCGTATTAAAGCCCAGCTTTTTCATGGCCAGGATATCGTCTGCATAGGCTTGGGGATGGGGCGGTGTGAACAGACCGTCGGGCCAGTAGCCCTGATCCAAAACCCCGTGGAAGAAATAGGGCTTTGAGTTCAGGCACAGCCGGGGGATCCCGTCCACTGTCTGAACCTCCAAAGTCCGCAGGGCAAAATAGCTTTCCACCCGGTCTGTGGAGGTCTGTACGGAAAATTCGTATAAATAGGGATCCTCAGGACTCCAAAAATGGGGGCTTTCCGGGGAGATCTCCACCCGTCCATCTGTAAGGGGGTAGCTTCCCAAATCGGCAACCGTTACCATGCCCTCTTGCGGGGGGGACACACAGATGGTTACACGGTCACCCCGGTTTGTGATCTCCAGCTTTTGGATATAGGTTTCGGGAACAGACTCCAGCCAAACGGTCTGCCAAATGCCGGAAACGGGGGTGTACCACATGCCGCCCCGCTTCATGACCTGCTTACCGTAGGGATATTCCTTGCGGCGCAGATCATCCCGACAACGAAGCAACAGGGTGTTTTCCTCCTGCAGATACGCTGTAATATCAAAGGTTATGGCCTCATAGCCGCCGGAGTGGGAGCCGACCTTTTTTGAGTTTACATAACATGAAAGCTCCTGGTCGGCTGCACCGATGTGCAGAAGTATCCGTCCATCGGTCTGGGGACGGGAGAAGGTGCGGCGATAAAAAAGATAAGCGCCCTCAGGATAATGGGTTTCCAGTCCGGAAAGGGGGCTTTCCGGGCAAAAAGGCACCAGGATCTTCCGGTCATAGCTTTCAGGAAACGCTTCTGCATGGGAAACCGTAAAGTCCCAAATTCCATTTAGGTTTACATAACTATTTCTACGCATCTGCGGCCGGGGATAGCAGTCCCAGGGCGTTTTGGAGAGATTCTCTCCATGGACAGTATACATTGCCTCACGTCCTTTCACGGCTATTATAGCATAAAACCCATAAAATAGCGAATGCTAAATATAGAAGCAGAAATAGAAAATTTACTGGTTTTTCAAAAATTTCCCTTGACTTTTGTGGCAGATCCTTGCTATACTAAATAAGTCATAAGGGAGTAATTCCGCGCAAGCATTTGCGTGCAGTGTATCCGTCAAAACGGCTTTTCGGAGCCCGGATTGCTTTTGAGAATGAGACTTGTGTGCAAAACCAGGGGGTTTTGTGCGCAGGTCTATTATTTTTCCCTAAAATCTTAAAAAAGGAGTTCGTTGTATGAAAAAGACCTACACCATGTCCACTGACGAAGTACTGAAGCAGCTGGAAGTGGGTACCGAAGGCCTGACCACCGCGGAAGCCAAGCGCCGTCAGGAAAAGTATGGCCCCAACAAGCTCAAGGAAGCGGAGAAGATCTCCACCTTCCGCCGGTTCCTCAACCAGCTGAAGGACCCCATGCTGATCATTTTGATGATCGCCGCTGTGGTTTCCGCCGCTACCACCGTCATCGACTATATGCAGATGGAGCATCCCTCCGTTGGCCATCTGACTGAGGGCCTGGTGGAAGTGGGCATCATCGTGGTGGTGGTTCTGCTGAACGCCATTTTGGGCGTGATCCAGGAGAGCAAGGCAGAGGCCGCCATTGAAGCCCTGCAAACCATGACCGCCGCCACCTGTAAGGTCCTGCGGGATGGCAAGCAGGTAAGCCTGCACTCGGATGAGCTGGTGCCCGGTGACGTGGTGATCCTGGAGGCCGGTGATGCTGTGCCTGCGGACGGTCGTATCATCGAGTGCGCTTCCATGAAGATCGAGGAAGCCGCCCTTACCGGCGAATCTGTTCCTGTGAATAAGCTTATGGATGCCCTGAACCTGACCGCCGGTCAGGACGAGGTGCCTCTGGGTGACCGGAAGAATATGTGCTACATGGGCTCTACTGTGGTCTATGGCCGCGGTAAGGTAGTCATTACCGGGACCGGCATGGATACTGAGATGGGTAAGATCGCCGGTGTGCTGTCCGAGACTGTGGAGGAGCAGACTCCCCTGCAGAAGCGGCTGGATCAGCTGGGCAAGACCCTTTCTTATATCGTTTTGGGCATTTGTGTGTTCATTTTTGCTTTCAACCTGTTGATGAAGGGTGACTACTCCATTAACGGTGTGCTGGGGACCTTCATGGTGGCGGTTTCTTTGGCAGTTGCCGCCATTCCTGAGGGCTTGGCAACGGTGGTGACCGTGGTGCTTTCCATCGGCGTGACCAAAATGTCCAAGCGCAATGCGGTCATCCGCCGGCTGACGGCTGTGGAGACCCTGGGCTGTACCCAGGTGATCTGCTCCGATAAGACCGGTACCCTGACCCAGAATAAGATGACCGTTGTGGAGTCCTATGGCGACGAGAAGCTGGTTGCCGAGGCCATGGCTCTTTGCTCCGATGCCAACCTCAACGAAAAGGATGTTGCCGAGGGTGAGCCTACCGAGTGCGCCCTGGTGAATTTTGCCTGCAAGCTGGGTATGCGCAAGCAGGATCTGGAAGGCGCAACTCCCCGTGTGGATGAGGCTCCCTTCGATTCCGGCCGTAAGATGATGTCCACGGTCCATGCTGTACCTAACGGCTTTGTGCAGTATACCAAGGGCGGCCCCGATGTGGTTTTGGCCCGCTGCACTACCTACTGGGACAACGGTGCTGTGAAGCCCCTGACCGAGGAAAAGAAGGCCGAGATCGTGGCTGCCAACAAGGCCATGGCAGACAAGGCCCTGCGTGTGCTGGCAGTTGCCAAGCGTGACTGGAGCGAAAAGCCCGGCGACAATACCCCTGAGTATTTGGAGCAGGACCTGTGCTTCGTGGGTCTGACCGGTATGATCGATCCGGTTCGCCCTGAGGTCAAGAGCGCCATTGAGGAGTGCCGTGCTGCTGGTATCCGTCCCGTAATGATCACCGGTGACCATAAGGACACCGCTGTTGCCATCGCCAAGGAGCTGGGCATCATTGAGGATGCCTCCCAGGCCATCACCGGCGCGGAGCTGGATGCGATCTCCGACGAGGAGATCTTGGAGGCGGTGAAGAAGTTTGGTGTCTATGCCCGTGTACAGCCCGAGCATAAGACCCGGATCGTTACCGCCTGGAAGGCCAACGAGTGCATCACTGCCATGACCGGTGACGGTGTCAACGATGCTCCCTCCATCAAGACCGCCGATATCGGTGTGGGTATGGGCATCACCGGTACCGACGTTACCAAGAATGTTGCCGATATGGTCCTGGCTGACGATAACTTCGCCACCATCGTGTCCGCTGTGGGCGAGGGCCGCCGGATCTATGATAACATCCGTAAGGCCATCCAGTTCCTGCTGGCCTCCAATATGAGTGAGGTTTTGGGTGTGTTCTTTGCCACCCTCTTTGGCTTCGTTCTCCTTAACCCCGTACACCTGCTGTTTATCAACCTGGTAACCGACTGCTTCCCCGCCCTGGCTTTGGGCATGGAGGATGCAGAGCCCGATACCATGAACCGGCCTCCCAGAAACTCCAAGGATGGCATCTTCTCCGGCGGTTTGGGTGTGGATGTGGTTTATCAGGGCGTTTTGGTCACTGTGATCACCATGGCTGCCTACCTGATCGGCTCCTGGATGGAGTACGGTGCCGGCTGGTATACCACCCTGACCACCATTGGCGAATCCGGTCATGGCATGACCATGGCCTTCCTGACCATGTCCATGTGTGAGATCTTCCACTCCTTCAACCTCCGCTCTCAGAGAAAGAGCGTGTTTACCCTGAAGGGCCACAATAAGGTTTTGTGGGCCGCTATGCTGGGAAGCCTTGCCTTGACCACCCTGGTCATTGAGGTTCCCTTTATCGCCAAGGCCTTTGGCTTTACCACCATCGGCCTGGATGAGTACGCCATCTCCATGGGTCTTGCCTTCCTGGTCATTCCCGTTGTGGAACTGGTCAAGGCCATTCAGCGGAAGCTGGCAAAGTAATGATTCTGAATCTCCCCCGGTGGGTCAGCCCACCGGGGGCTTGTACATTTTTCGGAATGTTGCTATAATAAGCCTATTAGAATTTGGGAGGATATGGAAATGGACAAGAATTTTATCCGACAGGAAGTGGTAGCCGATTCCGAGGCGGATTGGTATAATGCCCGGGAACTGACGATCTATGGTGTAACACCGGACACCCTTTTGACCCATAGAATGCCCAAGGCTGTTGCGGAAATGGTCAATGATGGCGTCTGCAATTACAGCGACTACGGCGCAGGGGGCAGAGTGCGGTTTTCCACCAACTCCTCCTTTGTGGCATTGAAGGTGGAATACGGTAAGGGCTCTGTGCCAACGGTGAATAACCACTGCGTCAGCTATGGCTTTGATCTGTACCGGGAAGAGGGCGGGATAGAGGTTTTTACTGCTGCCGCCCGTCCCGTAGCCGGGTTCGATTACCAGGCGGGAGAATACAAGATGCTCACCTGTAATCAAGGGGAAATCCGGGCCTATACCCTGAACTTCCCGATTTTTACAGAGGTTAAGAATCTGTGGATCGGTCTGGAAAAAGGGGCGGTATTGGAAGCAGGCAAAGCCTATCGTAACGAAAAGCCGGTGGTCTTTTACGGCTCGTCCATTACCCACGGTGCTGCTGCGGGCAGACCGGGAAATACTTACGAAAGCTTCATTTCCCAAAAATACAACCTGGATTATGTAAACCTTGGATTTTCCGGAAGCGCCCGGGGAGAGCAAACCATGGCAGACTATATTGCAAGTCTAGATATGGCTGTGTTTGTCTGCGATTATGACCATAATGCCCCCAGCCTGGAGCATTTGGAAAAGACCCATTTTGCGTTTTATGAAACCATACGGGAGAAACAGCCGGATCTTCCCTATATTATGATCTCCCGTCCGACACTGATCCTGAATCCTGCCCTGGCGGTTCCCCGGAGGCAGGCGATCCGGGAGAGCTTCGAGAAAGCCAAAGCCTTGGGAGATCAAAAGGTGTGGTTCGTTGACGGAGAGACCTTGTTCGCCGGGGAATGTGCGGCCTCCTGTACCAGTGATGGGATCCATCCCAATGACCTGGGCTTCTTCCGCATGGCGCAGGCCATCGGCCCGGTGGTGATGGAGGCGCTGACCAAGTAAATGATCAAGGAGCTGTCCCATTTTTGTGAGACAGCTCCTTGCTTTTTTGTAGAATTTACAGTGACCTGTATTTACTTATCCAGGTGGACATTCAAATGGGGGTAGGTCATTTGGATACCGGCAGCATCGAACAGAACCTTGATCTGCCGGGTAGCTTCGAACTGGGTGGTCCAGTAGTCATCCGTTTTGCACCAGATGTGGAGAATATAGTTGATGGCACTCTCTCCGTAGCTGTCCACAGCTGCGAAGGGGGCTTTGTCCTGGAGCCGCGTGGGCTGATCTCCGGCCTTCAGCAGGGCCTCCAGGACTTTTTCCGTGGGGGCGTCATAGGAGGCAGAGACGGAGATGGCCACCCGGCGGGTACCGCTGACGGTGTAGTTGACGATCTCTGTGGCGACCACGGAACTGTTGGGGATGGATACGATCTTATTATCCGGGGTGGACAGCTTTGTGTAGGTCAGGCCGACCTCCAGAACCGTGCCGGAGCGGTCGGCGATCTCTACAAAGTCTCCGGAGGAAAAGGGCTTGTTGTAAAGAAGACTGAAGCCGCCGATCACATTGGACAAAGCATTTTGCAGAGCCAGGGACACAGCCAGGGTCAAAACACTTGCCAAAGCCACGATGCCGGTGACATCAAAGCCCAGGTGGGAGGCAATGATCAGGGTCAGAAGGACACCCATAACGATCCGGGCCAGGGATTTGATCAGGGTATGAGCGCCTTTTTCCAGACCCGAGCGGTTCAGAGTCCCGGAGATGATCTTCATTACGATCTTCATCACCAAAAGGCCCACGATCAGGATCAAAGCGGTGGGAAAAATATGATACATGGTGTAATCACCGATACTGTTGAGCCACTTGCGGCCCAAATCATAGAAGTTCATGGGGTTTGCTCCTTTTGTAAAAACTTAGCTGACAGAATCAAACTGGGACTGGTACAGCCGGTAGTAGAAGCCCTTTTGGGCCATGAGGGACTCGTGGGTACCCTGCTCCACCACCTGACCCTTGTCCAGTACCAAAATATTGTCCGCGGAACGGATGGTGGACAGCCGGTGGGCGATGACAAAGCAGGTCTTGCCCTTCATGAGGTTGCGCATGGCCGCCTGGATATGCTGTTCGGTACGGGTATCCACATTGGAGGTGGCCTCGTCCAAAATCAGCATATGGGCATCCAACAGCATGGCCCGGGCAATGGTCAGCAGCTGCTTTTGTCCCTTGGAAATGGAGGTTCCGTTGTCGGAAAGTACCGTGTTGTACCCCTCCGGCAGTCGGGAGATATAGGAGTGGATGTGGGCTGCTCTGGCGGCGGCAACCACTTGCTCCATGGTGGCATCGGGCTTTCCGTAGGCGATATTGTCGAAGATGGTGCCGTGGAACAGCCAGGTATCCTGCAGCACCATGGAATAGGCCTTCCGCAGAGAATCCCGGGTCACGTTTCGAATATCGTGACCGTCCACATATACAGAGCCCTTTTCCACATCGTAAAAGCGCATGAGCAGGTTGATAATGGTGGTCTTGCCCGCACCGGTGGGGCCGACGATGGCAGTCAGACTGCCGGGGGCAGCGTGCAGGTCCAGACCCTGGATAATGGGCTTGCCGGGGTCGTAGGAAAAGTCCACATTCTCCAGCCGCACATCACCGGTGACGTGGTCCAAAACCAGGGCGTCCTCCGCATCGGGCTTCTCGGACTCCGCATCGATCAGGCCAAAGCAACGCTCAGCGGCGGCAAAGGCCGATTGCAGTTCTGCCAAAATATTGGCAAATTCATTGATAGGACCGGAGAATTTCCGGGAGTACTGCACAAAGCTGTTCAGATTGCCCAATGTTACGCGGCCCATGGCCAGCATAATGGCACCGAATACGGAAACCATTGCCAGGGAAACATTGTTGATGGCCATAACGGAGGGACCGGTGATGGTGCCGTTGGCCTCGGCCTTGGTGTAGGCTTCCACTGCGGCATCATTCTTTTGGTCAAAACGGTCCAAAACCGCCTGTTCACGGCCATAGGCACGGACGGTTTTCTGCCCGGAGAGCATTTCCTCCACATAGCCGTTGAGCTCACCCAGCTTGGCGGAGCGGCGGCGGAACAGAGGCCGCACCCGTTTGGTCAGCCACCGGGTAAAGAGAAATGTGGCAGGAACTGTGACGGCGAAGACCAAAACCAGGATGGGGGCAATGGTGAGCATCATGATAAAGGATACCACCACGGTGACCACACTTTGCAGGATCTGTACCAGGTCGGAGGAAAGGGACTGGTTGACCGTATCCACATCGTAGGTGAGGGTGGAGATGATGTCACCGGTCTGATACCGATCGAAATAGCTAACGGGCAGGGTGGTCAGGTTGTTGAAAATATCCTTGCGCATCTGCTTGGTGACGGAACGGGACAGCCGCACCATAAAGAACCGCAAAAAGTATGCCAAAATTGCCGAGCCTGCATAGAGGATGATCATCAGGATCACGCAGCGAAACACGGTGTCAAAGGCTACATTGCCGGTACCCAGGTCGATGGCATCCAGGGCGGTGCCGGACAGCTTGGGTCCGTAAAGGGCCAAAACAGAACTCAGAACGGAGCAGGTGATGGCGAGGATCAGGACCAGCCGGTTTCTGCCTAAGTACTTCCAAAGACGCAGAAGCAGTTTCTTACGGTCGATCTTATGCTTTGTGAAGTGGCGCTTGTCGCCGCTCATTTCATTTCTTGTGAATCGGGAACCCCCGATCATTCCGGGACCGGCCATTACAGCGCCTCCTTTCCGTCACCCATTTGGGTCTGGGCGATTATGCGGTATTCCTCACAGGAATCCATCAGAGCATCGTGGGTACCGGCACCGATCACGGCACCGTCCTCCAATACCAGGATCAGGTCTGCATGGCGCAGGGAGCTGACCCGCTGGGCCACTACCACAGTGGTGGTATTGCGGAAATTCTCCCGCAGGGCTCTGCGCAGATTGGCATCGGTCTGGTAGTCCAAAGCAGAGGAGGCATCGTCCAGAATCAGGATCTCCGGATCTGCCGCCAGGGCACGGGCAATGAGAAGCCGCTGCTTCTGTCCGCCGGAGAGGTTATTGCCGCGGACCACCACCTCGGCCTCCATTTGACCCTCTTTTTCGGCGATAAACTCAGCCTGGGCACATTGGGCGGCGACCTCCAGCTTCTCGGGAGGAAGTTCCCGGAAGAAGGAAATGTTGTGGGCGATGGTACCTTCCGTAATGAAGTCATTTTGGAAAACCACGCCGAATTTCTTCCGCAGGTCTTCATAGGGAATGGTGCGGATATCCTGCCCATCCAAAAGGATCTGTCCCTCTGTGACATCGTACAGCCGCAAAAGCAGATTTAGGATCGTGGATTTTCCGGAGCCGGTGGCACCCCAAATACCCAGGGTTTGACCCCGTTCCAGGGAGAAATTCAGGTTGTCCAGGTTTTTGCCCACACCGGTGTAGGAGAAGGACACATTGGAAAACTGAATATGAGGGGCATTGGGAGCGGGCGCGTCGGTGACGGGCTCTACCAAAAGATCCTGGGGCAGCTCCAGCACATCCGCGATCCGTCGGGCACTGGCCTCACCCTTGTTCCACATGATAAATACACGGGTGATGGCCATGGTAGAGGTGAGGATCATGGTAAAGTACTGCAGCAGCGCTACGATCACCGTGGGGGAGGTATGACCGCTGTTGACCCGGAAAGCACCGATGAGCACTACCAAAGTCAGACCCAGGTTCATGGTCATGTTTGTGACGGGGCCGGTGATGTTGTTGATGAGAGCAGCCTTCAAAGCGGTGGCATTGTGGGCCTCGTTGACGCTGTTGAACCGCTGCCTTTCATGCTCGGTCTTGCTCAGGGCCTTGATGACCCGGATGCCGGTGATGTTCTCCTGGCAGACCTGGACGATCTGATCCTGAATATCCTGGGTCTTGGTGAACAGCGGCACGGTCTTTTTGGTGACCAGTAAGACGGTGACGGAAATGATCGGCAGGGTACCCAACAGGATCAAAGACAGGGTGGCATCCATGGAAAGGGCCATGACAATGCCGCCGATGAGCAGAATGGGGGCGCGGATACCGATGCGCTGGAGCCGTGCCAAAAGCTGATTGACATTGTAGGTGTCGCTGGTGAGGCGGGATACAGCAGAGGAGGTGGTCAGCTTGTCCATCTGGGAAGAGGACAAGCCCTCCAGCTTTTGGAACAGATCGTGGCGCAAGGTCCGGGTGATCTTGCCTGCGGTGATAGCGGACATCCGGTTTGCCAGAATATTAAAGGCCAAAGCGGCACCGGCGCACAGGACCATTCCCACACCGGCATACCAGATGATGCCGTAGTCACCGGCTTTGGCGGTGGAAACACCGGAGCTGAGAATGTACTCCATAAGCCTGGGGATCATCAGCTCCAAAAGGGTGGCAGTGAATTTGATGCCCAGGGTCAGCAGGATCGTCAGCACATAGGGGCGAATATAGGAGAAGATCCGTTTCACAGGTCAGCACCTCCGTCCATCCAGGTGTAGGCTTTTTCCTTGACGCGCTCTAAAAGGGATTCCAAAAGCGCCTGGTCTTCTTCGGAGATGTCTGCCAGCAAATAGCATCGCCAGTCGTGATAGACCTGACGGATCTGCGGCAAAATGTCCAGGGCCTTTTGGGTGGGATAGAGCTGCAGTACCCGCTTGTCGGTAGGGGAGACGACTCGGTTTACATAACCTTTTTCTTCCAAAAAAGTCAGCTGCCGGGTGATGTTGGATTTGTTCAGCACTACCCGTTTCCCCAGCTGGTCCTGGGAGATCCCCGGGTTGTTACAGATCACCAGAATACTGCCTGCCTGCCGTCCGGTAAGCCCCAGAGGCTCCAGCTTTTCGTTGCGGTAATGGTTACCGCAACGGGAGATGTAGGTCATGTCGCGGACAATATGGGCCATAGCATCCACTCCTTTTGTTTCTTTTGAGAATGTTTCAAATGAAAATGTTTCAGATGAAACGATTTTATCGCAAAAGAAAGATAATGTCAATACGTAAGAAGAAAGAAACAAGAATGGGCTGGTATGTTATTGCTATGAGAATCTAAGATCTTTTGAGCGCCATTGCTATGAAAATGCCAAATGCCAAATTCCCAATGACGCCCCGAAACGGCAGATCCCGTAGGGGCCGGTGCCTACACCGGCCCGTGGGCCGAAGTGGTCTTCGGCCCCTACAAGGGCGGTACTTTCATAGCAGTGTGCTTACAGGATATTTGGGCAAAAAATCTGCCATCCACGGTTTGTGGATGGCAGGCTTTTCGTTAGTTTTCTTCAGCTTCCTCAGGCTTTTCCTCAGGGTTGGGGATACCGGCCTTTTGGTAGTACTTGCTGATTAGGAAGCCCAGGGGCTTACGCATAAGGGCGTAGGCAAACAGATGGGCAACGGCAAAATACAGGGCCAGGAAAATGGGGGTGGCGATGTAAAAGAAGTTCAGATTCAGCAAAAAGATAAAAAGGGGCAACCAGGTCAGCAGAGTCATGGCGATCGCCCGAAGGGGATGGAGCAGGAATACCAGCGCGGTATTGCGGAAGAGCTGCAGTACCGTGCAGGAGAACCGGGAATGGAACAGCACCAGCACCGTCTGGAAGGTAAGGCAGAAGAACAGACCCATAAAGCTGATGATCAGCGGAAAGCTGATGGACTTTGCGGCCTCTGCTGTCTGCAGGATGGTGATATTGAACACCGAGGTAACGGTGACCATGATCAAAAGCAACAGAACGGTGTTGGCAATGGCGATCCGGCCAAAGCCGTTGCGCAGTCCCCGGAAGTAAGCAGATACCAGGGAGGAATCGTCGTCCTTGTCTGCCTGGACCTTGGCGGCAGTGTATAGGCCGGCCTGGGCACCGCCCATGGGAAACAGTGACAGCGCCAAAAGCACCATGGTCAATGGGCTCAGACCGTCGCCAAACAGGCTCATGGTCAGAATGGGCAGGGGCAGGACCGTGAGCAGAAACAGGACATTGAGAATGATCATGTCGCCAACGGTCATGAGCATCTGCATGAATTTGTTATCGTAGCTGAAAAGATTGCGCATGGCAAAGCCTCCTTGTTTACTTCCTATAGTGTAGCGAAAAAAGGGAAAGAAAGCAAGCTTTTTGCAAAAGTTTACAGATTATTTTTATATCAGATGATTGCATTATTTTCCAATAGAGGCTATAATGGATAATAGCATTTTATGGACATCCCGGGGGCTCTCCGGATGCAGATAGGAGATAGTATGGAACAGAAAAACGGATTATTGGGAAAAGTATTCGGCTTTATCAATAAGGCCGGTGTGGTGGTCATGATCAATGTGCTGTTTTTGGTTATGGCGATCGCGTTGCCCCTGGTCTACTTTGTGTGGGTGCTGCCGGCGATGAATAACGGAACCGTGGCACAGCTGCTGCTTGGCTTGTCCATTGCCCCCATGGGATTGGCATGGAGCGGCCTTTTCAGTGCGGTACGCTATATGATCCGTAAGGACAGCTGGTTCGACGGCTTTAAGGCAGGCGTGCGGATCAACTGGGTGCGCAAGCTGGTCGCCTGGTTTTTGGGTGCGCTGCTTGCCTCCTTTACCCTGCCCAATGCCTATGCAGGTATCCGGCACATCATTGAGGGAAACCCTGTGACCGTGGGCGGTGTGATCATCCCGCTGACGGTGGATTGCCTGTTCACCCTTGTGGCGGTGCTGGTGCTCACAGCCCTGGTCCCTACCGGTGTGTACTTTGAAACCGATGCCAACGACTGGGTGAGCAATGCCTGGGACCTGATCCTCCATGCGCCCTTACAGGTGATCCTCACGGCAGCCATGATGTGGGCACCCTTTGTGCTGGTATTTGTCAGCCCCATTTGGTCGTTCTTGCTGCTTTTGATCTTCATCTGTGCGTATTTTGTGCTGATCACCTTTATTTCCACCATTTTACTGAAGAATCCCCTGATCCGGATCCTGCGCCGGATCCGTGGGGAGGATGATGAGGGTTGATTATGAAACTGTTTCAGAGCATCAAGGCCCATTGCCAAAAAACTGCCAAGGATATGAAGGGAATGACCTTCAAGGAAAAGGCAGATCATCTTTGGACCTATTATAAAGAATATGCCTTTGTGGTGATCATGGTTTTGATCATTGTGGGCGGCGTGATCATCAGCCTTCTGACCCCGGTGCCTACGTTGGTATCCAGCGGATCACTTGTGAATGTGTCCTTGACCATGGAGGGACACGATCACCTGACGGATGTGTTTTACAAGGATGTTTTGGGAAGTCCCGACGGTAAGATCGCCCTGACCACCGCCAACTATTCCACCTTGGGAACGGTGGATGCGGTGGATGCCTCCTATCAGGCCTATATGGGCGTGACCGCCAAGGTGGAAGCCAAGGAGCTGGACTATCTTCTCATGGACCAGGTGGGCCTGAACTACTATGGCAGTCAGGATATGCTGATGGATCTGCGAAGGATCCTTCCGGAAGAGGAGCTGCGGCAGCTGGACGCGGAAGGGCACCTTGGCTATGCCGCCAAGGAAGACCTGGCCTCTGCGGACCTGATGCAGCTGTATTTGGACGGAAGAGTGGTATTCCTGCTGGAAGGGGAGCTGACGGAAGAGCAGCTGCGGCAGATGCACGGTGAGCAGGCATTCTACGCCGATGGAAAGCAGCTGTCCGTAGAGGAACTTTTGGAGCGGTATGCCAAAAAAAGTCCCGTATTTACCATTTACAAGGACGTGACTGAGGAAGATCTCTGGAAGCGCTATGAGGCAGACAGTATCGCATTTGATATCAAGGGCGAAATGACCGCCCGGGAAGATGTAACCTTTGATGTGATGGCGGACAGCTATTTTCTGCCCATTGCCATCAATTTGAGCGGACTGAAATTTGCCCAGGAGGCAATTCAGACGGAAATGCCCGTCTACCTGGTATTTATTGATAACACTCCCAATTTTGCAACCTGCCAAAAGCTTTGGGAGCATATTAAAAACTGGCAATAAAAGGAGAAAAGTATGGAAAATCAGAAGTTTCGTGCCCCGGCAGTACCCCTGGTGACCCATGACCCCTTGTTCAGCGTTTGGAGCTTTGGAAGTAAGCTGACCGATGATGTGACCCGTCACTGGGACGGTCAGCGGCAGGCGATGTTCGGCCTTGTGACCTTTGATAAAGAGATCTATGAGTTTATGGGCAAGGCCTATTATGACGACGGCCGCTACTCCTCCGGCTTCCGCAAGCTTCCCCAGACCGGTCTGGAGATCCGCCCCATGACCACCCGCTATACCTTTGAAAACGAAAAGCTTTCCCTGGAGCTGACCTTTACCAGCCCCCTGCTTTTGAATGACCTGATGATCCTGTCCCGTCCCGTGACCTATGTGGACTACAAGATCACCCCCAAGGTGGCAGGGGAGCATGATATCCATGTGCATTTTGGTTTTTCCGGCGAGTTCTGTGTCAACGAGATCACCCAAAAGGTGGCTCCCGTAATGACCCCCTACTCCCTGGCACTGACCTCCGGCACCGATGAGATGTTCCGCCGCTGCGGTGACGACCACCGGATCGAGTGGGGAACCCTCCATGTGGTAGCCCCGGATTACATCCAGGAGGTCAAGACCCTCCGCAATTATCACATTTGGCTGGCTTCCACCTATTCCAGCACCATCCGGGCGGTCAATCCCATGTCTCCCCAGGGACCCCGTCGGGAATGTGCCGGTCCCCAGCGGATCGAAGCCTACGAGACGATCAGCGTGGCACCTTACTGGCCCACCGCCCTGGTCCGCAAGGAGTGGAACGGCAACACCGGTGAGATCTGCGACCGGATCGCCATTGCCTATGACGATGTAAAGAGCCTGCAGTATTTTGGGGAGAATATCGATGCCTACTGGAAAAAGGACGGCGACTCCTTCACCCAAATGATCCGCAAGGCGATCGTAGAGCATGACGAGGTCCTGGAAAAGGTCCGGGTATTTGAAGACGAGCTGCTTGCCAAGGCACGGAAGGTGTCTGACAAGTATGCCGATATTGTAGCCCTGGCTTACCGCCAGGTGATCGCCGGTCACAAGCTGACCTGGCATGAGGGACAGGTGCAGTTCATCTCCAAGGAGAACTACTCCAACGGCTCTGCAGGCACTGTAGACGTGACCTATCCTTCCATTCCCCTATTTTTGATCTATGCGCCCACCCTGGTGGAGGGAATGCTCAATCCCATTTTCAAGATGATCGATGAGGGGCTGTGGGAGCATGAATTTGCCCCCCACGATATTGGTACATATCCGTTGTGCAACGGTCAGACCTACGGCTATACCATGCGCCACAGAGGTATGCGGATGCCCATTGATTCTCAGATGCCTGTGGAGGAGTGCGGCAATATGCTCCTTTGTGTGGCGGCTGCCTGCTTTGCCAAAAAGGACACCGGCTATTTCGTTCAGCACAAGGCCCTTTTGAAGCAGTGGGCGGACTACCTGGTGAAGATCGGCTATAACCCCGATAACCAGCTGTGTACCGACGACTTTGCCGGTCACCTGGCCCATAATGTCAATCTGTCTGCCAAGGCTATCTGCGCATTGGGTGCCTATGCCAAGCTTCTGGAGCAGGTAGGGGACGGGAGTGCAGCGCATTACCGTGCCAAGGCAGAGGAATTTGCCGCCGCCTGGGAGCAGGAGGCCAAGGGCGAGACCTGCTATAAGCTGACCTTCGATAAGGAGGATACCTGGAGCCTGAAGTACAACATGGTTTGGGACAAACTCCTGGACCTGAAGCTGTTCAGCAAGGCGGTTTATGAAACGGAGCTTGCCTGCTATAAGGAAAAGGTGGGCAGATACGGCATTCCCATGGACTGCCGGGGTGACTACACCAAGACCGACTGGGAGATGTGGTCTACCATGCTCTTTGAAGACAAGGCATACACCGATCAGGTGGTGGATGCCATGTGGAACTTCTTTAACGAAACACCGGACCGGGTTCCCATGACGGATCTGCACTTCCTCTCCCAGCCCTGGGAGCGGGCATTCCACGCAAGAACCGTTCAGGGCGGTCTGTTTATCAATCTGCTGAAGTTTTAAGGAGGATTTATCATGGGTAACTTGAAGATCGGTTGGGGTCGGCGGGAGATCTCCACCAGCGAGCCGGTACTGATCCCCGGACAGTTTTACATGCGTGTTTCCGATGGGATCCACGACAAGCTGTTTACCACAGCCCTCTGCCTGGATGGCGGTGAGGGGCAGGATGCGGTGATTTTCTGTACCCTGGATATGGTGGTGATCCGTAACGGAATTACCCAGATGGTGCGTAAGAAGGTTGCGGCTATGCGGCCGGAGCTGCCTGTGGAGAACATCATCCTGGGTGCTACCCATACCCATGCCGGTGGCGGCGCGATGGATACCCCGGAAAAGACTCCCGATGGGCGGGAGATCTACCCCGGCGCGAAGTACAGGGAATTTGTGGCAGAGCAGTGCGCCCAGGCCATCGTAGAGGCTTGGGACAGCCGGGAAGCCGGCGGCATGGCTTACGGCTATGGCTATGCCGTGGTGGGTCACAGCCGCAGAACCATGTATCTGCACGATGTGTCCCAGCGGAAAAAGAGTACCGGCGCCCCCAACGGTCATGTTGTGATGTACGGCAAGACCAATGATGAGTGGTTCTCCGGCTACGAGGCCGGTGCCGACCATTTCCTCAATGCCATGTTCACCTTTGACGAAAATAAGCAGGTTACGGGCATCGTGATCAATGTACCCTGCCCCAGCCAGCTTTCCGAGCATTTCACCAAGCTGTCTGCCGACTTCTGGAACGAGGTCCGGGAGATGGTGGCGGAGGAATTTGGCGAGAATGTGTATGTTTTGGCCCAGTGCGCTCCTGCCGGTGACCTCTCCCCTCGGATCCTTCACTACAGCAAGGCCCAGGCCAGACGCTTCGCCCTGAAATACGGTCGCCCCTATGAGCCCAAGCTGGCCAAGGTGGGCTCTGTGGATATGTACAACAAGGTCATGGGTGAGCGTTATGATATTGCTGAGCGGATCCTGGAGGCTGTGGAGGATATTTACGAATGGGCCAGAAAGGACATTCAGACGGAGGTTCCCATCTGCCATAGGTACGAAACCATGGAGCTGTCCCGCCGGATGATCTCTGAGGAAGAGAAGATCTGGTGTGAGCAGAATATCGAGGAAATGAAGGATCAGATCCCCGATCCTGCCGACAGCACCCCCGAGGAATACCGGAAGGCCATCACTACCTACAATTCCGTAAAGAGCCGCAACGAGCGGGCCATTGCCCGGTTCCATGAGCAGGATCAGAACCCCACCTATCCCACCCGTGTCCATACAGTCCGTGTGGGTGACATTGCCTTCTGCACCACCCAGTTTGAGCTGTATATGGACTTTATGCACCGGGTCCAGGCAAGAAGCCCCTTTATTCAGACCTTTGTGATCCAGCTGGCCGGCAATGAGAACGGCAGCTACCTGCCCACGGAAAGAGCCAAGAACAACAAGGGCTACGGCGCATCTTTGTTCTGTAACCAGGTTGGTCCCGAGGGCGGTCAGGAATGGGTGGAAGGTGTCCTTAAGCACCTGCAGGAATTAAAGGAGAACTAACTATGCAGCAGATCAGGATCGGCTGGGGCCGCCGTGAGGTTTCCACCATGGAGCCCGTGTCCATCCCCGGACAGGTACACTTGCGGATCGCCGAGGGCATCCATGACAAATTGTATGTGACAGCCCTTTGCGTTGACGGCGGTGAGGGTCAGGATTCCGTCATTTTCTGCAGCTGTGATGTGATCAGCCTTCGGGGGGATATCATCCGGCTGACCCGGGAACGGGTAAAGGCCTTGGATCCCCAGATCCCCGTTCAGTTTATCTTCATGGGTGCGACCCACACCCACTCCGGCGCGACTTTGGGAGCTGCCCCGGAGGTCTCCCCTGACGGAAAGCCCATTTATTCCAGTGTGAAATACCGGGAATTTTTCGCCGATCAATGCGCTCAGGCGATCGTGGAGGCCTGGACCACCCGCGCCCCCGGCGGTATCGCCTATGGCTACGGCTATGCGGTGGTGGCTCACAGCCGCCGTACCGTGTATATGCACGATGTATCCCAGCGCAATCCCAATGCGGTCGCTCCCAACGGTCATGCGGTGATGTATGGCAATACCAATGACGAGTGGTTCTCCGGCTACGAGGCCGGTGCGGACCATTTTGTCAATGCCATGTACACCTTTGACGCGGAAAACCGCCTTACGGGTATTGTTGCCAATGTGCCCTGCCCCAGTCAGATATCGGAGCAGTTTACTATGCTGTCGGCAGACTATTGGACTGAGGTGCGCCGGATGGCAGCCAAGGAATTTGGCGAGGATGTCTATGTGATGCCCCAGTGCGCCGCTGCCGGTGATCTGGCCCCCCGGATCCTCCATTACCAGGATGCCCAGGAGCGGAGAATGGCGCTGAAGTATGACCGGCCTTACTACCGCAAGTATAACAAGGCCAACAACATCCACTACTATAATCGGGTCATGACCGAGCGGATGGATATTGCCCAGCGGATCGTATCCGCGCTGTGCGAGATCTATGACTGGGCCTGCAAGGATATTCAGACCGAAATGCGGGTCTGCCACCGGGCTTGGGAGCTGCCTTTGCACAAGCGCAGGATCACCGAGGAAGAAAAGCTGTGGTGCGAGGAGAATATCCAGCAGATGAAGGATCGGATTCCCAGCCAGGAGGGCGCAGATCCGGAGGCCTATCGGAAGGCTGTTTCCACCTATAACAGCATTAAAGCCCGAAACGAGGGCGCTATCCGCCGCTTCTGCGAGCAGGAGGAATCCCCCATCTATCCTGTGGATGTGAACGTGGTTCGCCTGGGCGAGATCGCCTTCTGCACCACACCCTTTGAGCTGTATATGGACTTTATGCACCGGGTCCAGGCAAGAAGCCCCTTTGTGCAGACCTTTGTGGTCCAGCTGGCCGGTGATGTCGGCAGTACCTACCTGCCTACCAGCCGGGGTCGGGACAATAAGGGTTACTCTGCCTCCCTGTTTTGCAATATTGTTGGCCCCGAAGGCGGCCAGGAATGGGTGGAGGGCATGGTTTCTGCCCTGAAAGAATTGAGCGAAGCATAATAACAATGGGCGTGTTCATCGTGAACACGCCCATTGTTTAAAGCCAGAATCCACCCCTCGGCCTAAGCTCTGCCCCTGGCTGTGCCGCTGAAGAAAGACGGAAGCTGACCGAAGTTTTTTTGAAAGGTACGGGAAAAGTAGGAAAGATTCTCATAGCCGCAGGCTGTGGCGGCGGTGCTTACCGCAGTGCCGTTCTCGATCAGCCCCTTGGCTTCCGTACAGCGAATGAGATTTACCATTTCGATAATGGTTTTTCCGGTGACCGCCTTGAAGGAACGGGAAAGATGATACTTGCTGATCCCAACATGGTCAGCGATCGCATCCAGGGTGATAACACCAGTTATGTTGCGCCGGATATAGAGCAATACCTTTTTCACAAGGTTGTTTGCGGCGTTGTCCGTTTGCGGGGGGGCTTCTATCACATAATCTGCGCATAAAATCTGCAATAAGCTTAAAACCGTGTGACGGATCCCCAATACCCCATAGGCTTGCTTCTGGGTGTGCCGCCGGAAAGCATCCTTGAGTTGTTCAAACAGCAGGCGAAACCGGTCATCCCGGATCTTATGCTGAAAATGGATGGGAGGGGTGATCCCGTTGGCCTGCAAAAAGGAGTTGTCAATGATCAGGCAGCTGTAGAGCACAGAGGTATCGCTGTAAACGCAGTGGGGAAGATCGGGATTGACTACATACAGATCACCTGGGACAAATGCGGTGGTTTCCGTACCGCATTGGATCTTCCCCTCTCCGGACAGGCAGTACAGCAGTTCCATATTCTCATGCCAATTGGGAGGACAGTGGTGGCAGACCACCGAAAAGGCCTCATGGAAGATAAACGGCAGCAGAGGATCTGCCCATTCATGGGTCTCGTAAATATAATTCTCCAAAAAAAACGCCCCCTTCAGCAAGATTGTGTCAACTCGCGGCAATATTGATCATTGTTTTCCACGGAATATAGTATAAAATAAAATTAGAGAAAAAGCAATAAGGCAATTTCGTGTGAAAACGGGAGGACGGAACATGACAGAGTATTTACAGAAGATTCTTGCTCAGTTTTTGCTCAAAGGCAAAGCAGTGACCGGCGCCCGCTACGGAAACGGGCACATCAATGAAACCTATCTGATCACAACGGATTACGGACGCAGTTATATTCTGCAAAAGATCAATGAAACGGTATTCAAAGATGTGGAAGGCCTGATGGGCAATATTGAGGCGGTCACAGAGTATCTGCGGACCAAAGAGCCGGAGGAACGGGCGGTTCTGCAGCTTGTAAAGACAGTGGAAGGGAAGTCCTATCTGCGGCATACAGACGGAACCGCCTGGCGGGTCTACGTGTTTGTTTTGGATTCCATTTGCTTGCAGGCACCGGAAACGCCGGAGGATTTTTACCAAAGCGCCGTGGCCTTTGGTCGCTTCCAGCAGCTGCTGCAGGATTTCCCTGCAGAAAAACTCACGGAAACCATTCCCAATTTTCATAATACCAAGGACCGCTACCGGCAGTTTTACGAGGTGCTGGGCAAAGACCCCTTGGGTCGTGCCAAAGAGGTCAGCGCGCAGATCGCCTTTGCCAAAGCCCATGAAGAAGAGGCCGGGATCCTGGTGGATCTGCTGGCGGCAGGAAAGCTGCCGTTGCGTGTGACCCATAACGATACCAAGCTGAACAATGTGATGCTGGATGCCGAAACCCGGAAACCTCTGTGTGTCATTGACCTGGATACGGTCATGCCCGGCTCCAGCCTTTATGACTACGGCGACTCCATCCGGTTCGGTGCGGCGACCGGTGCGGAGGATGATGCGCAGGTAGAGCTGGATCTTACCCTGTTTGAGATTTATACAAAAGGATTTTTGACGGCCTGCCCGGATCTGACCGCGGCAGAGGTGGAGCTTTTGCCCATGGGAGCCAAGATCATGACCCTGGAATGCGGCTTGCGGTTTTTGACGGATTATTTGGACGGCGACCACTATTTTGCCAATCGCCGCCCCGGTCAGAACCTGGACCGTTGCCGTACCCAATTCCAAATGGTTGCGGATATGGAGAAAAAATGGGATCAAATGCATGCCATTGTAAAAAAGCTTACTAAGGAACGGAGGATTGGATCATGCAGTATTTGAATGTCTGCTATGGGATAAAGCATGTTCCCGGGCTGGATCCCGATTATATCCCTTTTGGGGTTTGGCGCAAGGCGTATCTGGAAGGTGCGGACCGTCCATTTTCCATTGCGGTGGAGCGGGAGGATGACAAGATCACTGTTTTGCATACCTTTTTGCGTGGGGAGGCGTTTGCCGAAGCCAATTACCGCTATGCGGAGCGGACTGTGAAGTTCCTCTTATGGAGCGTGGGCGGCTTCCGGGTGTATTTGAACGGAGATGAAGCCGTGATCGACCGAATCAAGGCCGCCTACACCCACGGAGGCGAACGGGCCTTTGATGTGCAGTTCATGGAAGATGTGTACGAGCGGCCCTTTGAGGTCCGGTCTGTGTCCAGGGAGGCGTTCCCGGAAGCAAAGGAAGCTGCTGTGGCAGCCGGTGGGCATATGAAGGGCTGTCGGATCGGCTTTGATGCCGGTGGCAGTGACCGAAAGGTTTCCGCGGTGATCGACGGTGTGCCGGTGTACTCCGAGGAGGTAGTCTGGCATCCCAAGACCCAAAGTGATCCTGGGTACCAGTTTGCCGGTATCGTGGACTCCTTTCAGACAGCTGCTTCCAAAATGCCCCGGGTGGATGCCATCGGAGTATCCTCCGCCGGTGTGTTTATCGGCAACAGCCCCATGGTGTCTTCCTTGTTTATCAAAGTGCCCCGGGATCGCCGGGAGGAGGTCAAAACCATTTTTGACCGTGCCGCAAAAGAGATCGGCGACGTTCCCATTGTGGTGGCCAACGACGGAGATGTAACGGCTCTGGCAGGCGCAATGAGCATGGAAAGAGGCTGTGTTATGGGGCTTGCCATGGGTACCAGCGAAGCAGTGGGCTATGTCAATGCCGAGGGCAATCTGCTGGGCTGGTTTAACGAATTGGCCTTTGCGCCGGTAGACCTCAGCGAAAAGGCCATGCAGGATGAATGGTCCACAGATTTTGGTGTTGGCTGTAAGTATTTCTCCCAGGATGCCGTGATCAAGCTGGCACCCCGGGCAGGGATCGCGCTGGAGGACTCCCTGACGCCTGCCGAAAAGCTGAAGGTGGTGCAAAAGCTTGCAGAAGCCGGCGACCGTGCGGCCTTGGCGGTATTTTCTGACATCGGCTGTTATTTGGCTCATACCCTGTGCCTGTATGCCCAGTTTTATGATCTGAAATGCTTGCTGGTGCTGGGACGTGTGGCATCCGGTATCGGTGGAGAAACGATCCTTTCCCGGTGCAATCAGGTACTGCGGGAGGAATACCCGGAGCTGGCTGACCGCGTTACTGTGATGCTTCCCGACGAAAAGACCCGTCGGGTGGGTCAGTCTGTGGCGGCGGCATCCTTGCCGGAGGTGTGATGATGGTTATCGGTAACGCAAATGTTTTGATAGACGGAAAATTTACCATGGCATCCGTCACTGTTGCAGAGGATAAGATTGCTCAGATCGGTGCGCCGGATGTGAAATGCGATGTGGACGCCGGAGGGGCATATTTGGTTCCCGGCTTCGTGGATATTCACACCCACGGCGCAATGAATGAAGACTTTTCCGACGGCAAGCCCTCGGGACTCAACGTGCTGTCTGAATATTACGCAAAAAACGGTGTGACCTCTTTTTTGGCGACTACCATGACCCTGAAAGAAGAAGCCCTGCTGCCGGCGATGGAGGCGGTCCGGGATTTTGTTCGGCCTGCTGGCGGAGCCAAATGCGCAGGGATCCATCTGGAAGGCCCCTTTTTGTCCTATGCCAAGCGGGGCGCCCAGGCGGCGGAGAATCTTCATGCACCGGATGGGGCTATGTTTCACCGGCTGAATGCCGCCAGCGGAAATCAAGTGCGGCTGGTCACGGTGGCTCCGGAGGAGCCGGGGGCGGTGGCGTTTATCCGGGAGGTATCGAAGACCTGTACGGTCTCCCTGGGGCATACCACTGCCGATTACGATACGGCAATGGCGGCCTTTCAGGCCGGTGCTTCCCACGCGACCCATCTGTTTAACGGTATGCCGTCCTTTTTGCATCGGGAGCCCGGCGTGGTGGGCGCGGCGGCTGACAGCGGTGCCACAGTGGAACTGATCTGTGACGGTTTGCATATCCATCCGTCTGTGATTCGTGCAGCCTACAGGATCTTTGGGAAGAACCTGGCGGTGATCAGCGACAGCTTGCGCTGTGCAGGTATGCCGGATGGAGAATATGAGCTGGGTGGACAGCCTATCGAAATGAAAAAGGGGAAGGCCACCTTACTGGGGACGGATACCCTGGCAGGCTCCTCTACCAACCTACTGCAGGAGGTCAGAAACCTGGTGACCTTCGGTATTCCTCTGGAGGCGGCGATCACGGCTGTGACCGAAACACCGGCAAGGGCGGTTGGACTGGATGGACAGCTTGGAAAAATTGCCCCGGGATATAGGGCAGACCTTCTTCTGCTTACGAAGGATCTGGATCTTTCCGCCGTCTATATTGACGGAAAATGCAGATAAAAAAGGTTCTATGTCAATAGTTGGGGTAGAGCCAAAAATAGAATAACATTTGGATCGTGTCGGAGCTTTTGCTCCGGCACGATTTTTATGTATTACAGAAAAGAATTCTTTTTCTGAAATTATTGAAGTTACGCATACCATAACAGGTACGTTTGAGAACTTTGGTTTTGTTATTGCAACCTTCAATAAAACCATTCGTCCATGGGACTTCCAAGGAATTAATAATCTCATGAAACCAGTTGTGATAGGCTTTGGTGCAGTCGTGGAATTCCGGCAGATCCATAACCTCAACAGAGAATAACCAGTCTACAAGAGCTTTCTTGCCTTCTGAAGCAGATTTGCTGCGAATCACAGAAAGAAAGTCGTTTTTAA
>SVLB01000041.1 GCA_015068135.1 Oscillospiraceae bacterium
TAAATTATAACACTAAACGGCTGGTTCTTCCACTGAACCAGCCGTTTCTCTATAAAATATTTTTGCAGGCTGTACCTTTCGGCACAGCCTGCTTTTTTGCTGGGACTTTTTTTACAGCCCCTTTTTTTGAGATATTGGGATATTGAGATATTGAAGATATGACCGTAGCCGTGTAGGGGCCGGTGCCCACACCGGCCCGCTCCGCGAAGCGGCGGTGCGGCATTAACAAAATCGGCGCATCGAGCCCCGATTTTGTTCCGGAACGCTGTGGGCAGCGTTCCCTACAGGGGCTGGTGCTTTTATAACAATGCGCGGAAACTTGTAACTTGTAACTGGTAACCCGTAACTTTTCGGGCTTTACCGGTCGGAAAGGGTTTGCCGGTAGGCTGCCGGGGTGGTGCCGGTGGTGGCTTTGAAGACCTTGCAGAAATAGGGCAGGGAGGAGAAGCCCGATTGCAGGGCGATATCCTCCAGCCGCAGCTCCCGCAGGTTCATCAGGGCGCAGGCATGGGAGATCCGCTCCTGGGTGATATACTTGGAGGGGGAGATGGTATATAGGTCCGTAAACAGCTTGCGGAAATGGACCTCACTCATATTGGCCGCCTGGGCCAGGCTGGCAACGGACAGATTGGGGTCGGCGATATTGGACTGGATGGACATTCTTGCCTGCTCGATGCGCATTTTCGCAGAGCCGGGTACATACTGCTCCTGCTGATTCTGGATCAGCAGACTGTAGATCTGATACAAAAGCGCCATGCACCGGGGCATCCGGTCGGGGATGACCACTGAATAGATGGCGGTCAGCTTTCGGAACAGCCGCTCGGCAGAGGGGGGATTCTTCAGGACAAATAGCTGACCGGACCGGGCGTCCTTGGAGAAGAAATGAAAGTCACAGACGATATAATCATAGCTATCGGACAGAACCTCCAAAGAGTAGTCCTGGGCCTGGGCCAGGTAGAGCACATCGCCGGCCTCCGGGATCAGCTCCCGTCCGTCATCCAGGGTGAAGCGGGCGGTTCCCGACAACACATACACCAGACTGTCCCGGTGGTGGGGCCGTCCCATAGGGATCATACGGCGGGTCAGATGGGATTCCACCGCCCGTAAAAAGCGCATAATGTATAATTGATGTTTGGTAATATCCACCATATTTTGCCCCCTTTTTTGCATGATTTGCACAGCTTACCTGAAAACAGTATAGCCGATTTGGTACAATTGTGCAATAGGTTACGCAAAACTGATTTACGAAAGTTATAATATATATGAATTTTGGATTTACAAGGATAGCCCGGTAAGATATCATGTTAGTACAGAATATTGTAAGAAGTATCGGCCTTTTTTATTAAGGAGGAATCATTATGGAATACGAACAGCTATTACAGAAGGCTCTGCAGATGAACGCAGAGGCGCAAAACAAGGAAAACGTCACCGCCACGGACTATGCCATCGTGGAGTTCTTGCTTGACAACTGCGAGATCATCGTTCCCGAGGCATCCGAGTTCTTTGTCCGCACCAATGTGGGCAAGGACGGAAAGCGGGTACAGCGGGTGATGAAGGTGGAGCGTGTCAATGCCATCAAGCCCACCTTCTATACCGAGGCCCACAGGGCCGGTATCGTCAACTACGGCTATGCCGGTTACGATGACTTCGGTCACACTGCCCCTGTGTGGGACAGCATTATGCGCCTGGGCCTGGGCGGCCTGAAAAAGCGGATCGCTGAGAGGAAGGGTCCTGCCAAGAACCCCGACTTCGCCCCCGGCCTTTTGCGGATCTTCGATGCCACGGAGCGGTTTATGTACCGGGCTGCCGATGCCGCCGAAGCCGCCGGCAAGACCCGGATGGCAGAGGGTATCCGCAATCTGGCTACCAATGCCCCCTCCAACCTCTTTGAGGGCTTCCAGATGACCCTGGTATTCTACGGTCTGCAGCAGTTCTTCGATGCCACCGACATCCGTACCATGGGAAGACTGGATCAGCTTCTGCAGCCCTTCTATGAGAGGGAGCCCAATAAGGAGTATGCTCAGGAGCTTGCCCATCAGTACATGCTGGAGATCGATGCCCTGCAGGCTGCCGCCAATATGCCCTTTGCCCTGGCAGGTACCGACGGCAAGGGCGTCAGCCAGGTCAACGATATGTCCTATGTGCTGCTGAATGCCTATGCGGCAACCAAGCTGTCTGAGACCAAGCTGCACATTCTGTGCAACCCCGATATGCCCCGTGACTTTTTGCAGATCTGTATGCAGTGTGTCAAGGACGGCGGCAACAGCCTGGTATTCATTAATAATCAGCAGATGGTGGACGGCCTGGTGAAGCTGGGCATCGACCGGGACGATGCTGCCGCCTACGCCATCGTGGGCTGCTACGAGTCCAGCGCCCGGGAGGAGATCCCCTGCTCCTGCAATGCCCGTATGAGCCTGCCCAAGGCCCTGGAGGTCACCCTCCACGGGGGCAAGGATGCCATCTCCGGCGATCTGATCGGTGTGGAGGCTCCTGTGGCCTTTGAAAGCTATGAGGAGTTGATGGCGGGTCTGTTTGCCAATATCGCCCACTTTGCCAAGGGCGCTATGGCCATCACCAATGAGTATGAAAGCCGCTACGCCCAGATCCATGCCTCCCCCTTCTTCTCCTCCTGCCTGGCTTCCTGCGTGGAGAAGGGTGCCGACGCCTACGCCGACTACGGCGCAGCCTACAATAACTCCTCTATTAATATTATCGGTATGGGTACGCTGGTGGATTCCCTGTACACCATCCGCAAGCTGGTCTACGAAGACAAGCGGCTGACCCTGCAGCAGTTCATTGAGATCCTGGATACCAACTGGGAGGGTCAGGAGCTGCTCCGGGGCATTATCCGCAACAAGCTGCCTAAGTACGGTGTGGGCAACAAGGATGTGGATGCCATCGCCACCCGTGTGTTTAACCATCTGTCCGACTGCATCAACAATGTGCCCAATGTCAAGGGCGGTGTGTACCGCCTGGGCATTCTGTCCATCGACTGGAGAAAGGCCTGGGGCGAGCATACCGCCGCCAGCGCCGACGGCCGGAAACAGGGCGAGACCCTTTCCCAGAACGCCAGCGCCACCTTCGGTATGGATAAGGAAGGTCCCACCGGTCACATTCTGTCTGTGGCTTCCATGGACGGCACCGACGCGGTCAACGGCCTGGTGCTGGATATCGACCTGCACTCCTCCGCTGTCCGCGGCGAAAACGGCACCAATGTGCTGATCGCCACCCTGGAGACCATGCTCCAGGCCGGCGGCCAGACCGTACACTATAATATTTTGGATACCGATACCCTCCGGGATGCCCAGGAGCATCCGGAGAAGTACCCCAACCTGCAGGTGCGTATGTGCGGCTGGAACGTGCTGTTCACCCACCTGTCCAGAAAGTCCCAGGATGAGTTCATCCACCGTTCCGAAATGCTGGCAGGCTGATGCTGTGTGCAAAGTGCAAAGTGCCAAGTGCAAAATGATGGGGATGGGTTCCACCCCCGCACCCCGTAGGGAACGCCGCCCTCGGCGTTCCGACCGCGAAGCGGCCCTGTAGGGGCCGGTGCCCACACCGGCCCGCTCCGCGAAGCGGTAATTTGGGAAATGCTAATGGATGCTGCAGGAAAGATTTTTGCCCATCGAGGTCAAAAATCTTTTCGGAACGCTGAGGTAAGCGAGAGGAGCGCCGCCAGTGACGGATGCAGCGACTCGAGCGCAGGGCAGCGGTCGACAGACGACGAAGCCGCATGGGCGGCAAGGAGTATGTCGGGTACCGCAACAGGACAGCGTTCCCTACGATGCACCGAAATGACAGGTAGGAGAAAGGAGAATGGCTGTGAAGGCTGTGATCGCAGGCATCAAGCGCAGCGCTGTCCATGACGGCGCAGGTCTGCGGACGACTGTATTTTTCAAGGGTTGTCCCCTCAAATGCATTTGGTGCCACAATCCCGAGGGCATCGGCTTCAAGCCGGAGATCGGGTTTTACAAAGAAAAATGTATGGGCTGCGGCAGCTGTGTGGCTGCGTGCAAAAAAGGCGCCATCCACATGGAAAACGGCCTTCCCGTTACCGACCGCAGCCTCTGCGACGGCTGTATGGACTGCACCACCTACTGCCCGGGAGATGCCCGGGAGGGGTACGGCCGCAGCTGGAGTCTGGAAGCACTTTTGGAAAAGGTCCTCCAGGACCGGTTCTTCTATCAAAACAGCGGCGGCGGTGTGACCATCTCCGGCGGCGAGTGCCTGGCACAGCCGGAATTTGCCATCGCCTTTGCCAAGGCTTTGTTTGAGGAGGGCATCAGCGTGGATGTGGATACCTGCGGCGATGTGCGCCAGGAGATCTTCACCCGGATCGCCCCCTATACCGATACCTTCTTATTTGATGTGAAGGCCATCGACCCCCAGGTACATAAACGATGCACAGCCCGGGACAATGCGAGAATCCTGGAGAATCTCAAGTATCTTTGCCGGATCGGGGCAAAGGTGGAGATCCGCTATCCCTTTGTTCCCGGCTGGAATGACGGCGAATGCGAGGCCATCGGGGAATTTTTGAAGGATCTGCCCATTACCAAGATCAAGGTTTTGGGCTACCACAATTTCGCCGACGGCAAGTACGATGCTTTGGATCTTCCCAACACCCTGCCCGATGTGAAGGTGCTGGCAGAGGATGTGGACGTGCCGGTGGCAAAGCTGAAGGCCCTTGGCCTGAACGCCGTCAACGGTATGCGGGAAGACTGATATAATAAGTGCAAAGTGCGAAATGCAAAGTGCAAAATGATGGGGATGGGTTCCATCCCCGCACCCCGTAAAAAAGCCTTCCCCCTCGGGGGAAGGTGCCCCAGTTCGCAAACTGGGGCGGATGAGGGGTCTGAAGGTTACTGAGTAGTTCTTTCGGGGCGATACCACCCGTAACACCCCACATCCGTCAGTCCTTCGGACTGCCACCTTCTCCCCAGGGAGAAGGCTTAATACGATAAAAACAATGAAAACAAACAAGGAGGGACCTATATGAAGAAAATGATCACCTTGCTCCTGGTTGCTGTGATGCTCCTTGGCATCGTTGGCTGTGGCGGAGAAAAAGAAAAAACGCCCGAGGCCACCCAGGCATCCACCAATGCAACCATCCCCCTTTCTTCCGATCAGCTGATGATGGGCTTTGCGATGGCGGACATCACCCCCAAGGAGTCCACCCCTCTGGGCGGCTTCGGTGTTTCCACCAAGCGCTGGTCCAATGAGATCGGCTACCCCCTGAAGGCCTCTGCCATGGCCCTGACCGGTACCAACGGAGAGACCATCCTGGTCATTACCCTGGATCTCATTACCGTCCGAACCGATTGGGGCGACAATCTGATGCTCCGGCTGACCAATGCCACCGGCATGGATGAACAGCACATTTTCGTGGCCGCCTCCCATACCCACTGCTCTCCTGACCTGGGAATTGCCGGACAGATCGATGCCGTTGCCCGCTATCAGACCCAGATCCTGGAGTCCATTTCTCAGGCGGCTGTGGATGCTCTGGCGGACAGAAAGCCCTGCCAGGTTTCCTTCGGTGAGGTGGAGACGGAAAACATGAACCATACCCGTCACTATTATAATACCAATCCTGACGGCTCTATCGTGTATTTCGGCGATAACTACGGTCATGAGTACAGCGCCGATGAGACCACCAAGCATATCAGTGAGGCGGACCCCACCTTGTATGTTGTGAAGTTTTCCCGTGAGGGCGAGAAGGATATGGTCCTGTGCAACTTCCGCACCCACCCCTCCCACCACGGTTCTTCTTCGAAGAATATTACTTCGTCTGACTTTGTAGGTGCCTACCGTGAGGCCGTGCAGCTGAACCTGGACTGTGACTTTATGTATATGCAGGGCGCCTGCGGCAATATCAACTACCACGGCAAGGCCCCTGAGGACATTGAGTACTCCGATGTGGGCGATTACGGCAAGCGACTGGCTGACTATACTGCCCAGGCTCTGGAGAATATGAAGCCTGTGGAGGGTACGGACCTGAAGACCGTGACCACCACCGTGGAGGCCAAGGTCAACCACAGCATGGACCACCTGTTCTTTGAGGCCAAGAATATCCAGGCGGTGTGGAACACCAACCGGGATATTAACGAGGTCATTCCTATGTGCCGTGCCTACGGCCTGAGTTCTCCGTTCCATGCCGGTGCCATTGTCAGCAACTATAACCGGGGCGAATCCCAGACCTTCCCGGTGAGTGCCTATGCTTTGGGCGATAACCTGGTGTTTGGTGTGTGGCCCTTTGAGGTGTTTGATATGCTGGCGGTGCATGTAGAGGAAACCGCACCCTTCGACACGGTGCTGACCATGGGCTATGCCTACCCCCATCAGGCCTACCTGCCCAACGAGGCGGCCTGGGAGTATCATTGCTACGAAAGCGATACCAACCCCTATGTCCAGGGTACCGGCGAGGTGGTTCGGGATACCGTCCTGGGCCTGATGGACCAGCTCAAGACTGCGGAAGAGTAAGACCACCCTACGCAAAGTGCAAAACGCAAAGTGCAAAATGATGGGGATGGGTTCCACCCCCGCACCCGTAGGGAACGCCGCCCTCGGCGTTCCGACCGCGAAGCGGCCCTGTAGGGGCCGGTGCCCACACCGGCCCGCTCCGCGAAGCGGCAGTGCGGCATTAACTTGTAAAAAAGAGTTTCCCAGATTAGGAGGCTAAGGTATGAAAAAGCAGGAAAAGAAGAGTAAAAAGCTTCTGTGGGCCATTTTGGCGATCCTTTTGGTGATCGGAGCCACGGTGGCGGCGCTGGTACTCAGCGGCGTGTTCGGCGGTTCCGGAGAGTCTGAGGCTACAGAGCCCCCGGCTCAGGCTGAGGACAGCAAGCTTTACTGGAACGTGGCCCGCACCCGCTATGTTGCCAAGGGGATTCAGGGTACTTCCAGCCGTACCCCCGCATCCGACGGCTATTTCTATATTAAAATGGCTGTGGACGGCGAGCAGGTGGATATCAAGGTCGCCGATATGAGAGTGGTCAACCTCATCGACTTCCAGGAGGTCATGGGTCTGACCTTTGACGAGACCGGCGTCTGTGTGGGTGTTAAGTCCGTGGAAGAGACCACCGGCGGCAGGGTCCTTTGCAAGCGCTGGGCCATTGAGGCTGTCACGGGGGATACCCTCACCTGCAACACCTCTGAAAAGCTCAAGGGTATCCATGTGGATGTGCCCGTTGGCGACTACACCCGTTACTGGGAAGTGGGCGACTTTGAGGCACTGGTGGGCATTGAGACCGTCCCTGCTTCGGGCGACCAGGCCTGCATTGTCCTGGATGCCGACGGCAAGGTCACCGATGTGTTTGTGTTCCCCTTCATTGCCCCCGGCGATGTGTACTGGAACATTTACCGCCAATACGACTCCAAGCTGGCTGTGACCACCCGTGAGCCCGATATGACCGGCGCTTATGTGTACGACTTTGCCGTCAACGGCGAAGTGGTCACCCTGAAGACCAAGAGCAAGGACGTTGCCGACCTGATCGACAAGCACGCCTCCCAGGCTATGGGCTTCCGTTTTGACGAGGACGGTCTGATCGTAGAGGTCCTCAATGCCGGTAACATCGTCTGCGGCGGCGGCCTGACCGGTAACCGTGCCATCGTTCAGTCCATCGATGGGGACGAGCTGGTGATCACCTATGGCGGTGAGACCATCGAAGGCACCATCAGCAAGGAATGCAAGATCTTTGACGTCACCGGTACAGCGGCGATGATGGGTATGCCCATCAAGGAGCTTCAGGTGGGCGACAAGGTCACCCTGCTTCGCGACCGCAGAGATCAGTACTGCGTGATCTTCGTGACGGACCATCCCGTTGTGGATCCCATCTACTGGATCTCCGAGCGTAACAAGGTTTGGGATCGTACCAACTGGGTCACCAACCGGAAGCCTGCGGCTGACGGCTACTATTATATTAAGCTTGCCGGTTACGGCGGCGAGATCGTAGGCAAGACCAAGGATGCAGAGCTGGTCAACGAGATCGACAGCTATGTGTGCTGGGCTGTGCAGATGCAGGGCGAGGAGATCGTCGATGTCTTTGAGGCCAACACCCGCTACGGCGGCAGTGCGGTCATGCTGTTCTACAAGGTCCAATCCATCGAAGGAAATCAGCTGACGGCATCCGACGATAAAAACACCCGTACCTTTGAGGTCGCGGAGGACTGCGAGATCTACTTAGTTGGCGACAGCGAGACCCGGAAGGGTATCAAGACCGATGCCTTCCAGGTTGGCGATACCGTTTACTGCTTCACCAATGCCAAGAAGCAGATCGTCCACGCCTTCGTATCCAACCGGCCCAAGACCGGTAAGATCTACTGGAACGTGACCCGGTTTGCAAACGCCGACAATACCGCCACCACCCGGATCCCCGATGCCTCCGGCCGTTACTGGTTTGAGACCGTGGTGGACGGTCAGACCCAGTGGCTGTGGACCTACGACCGGACCATTGCCACCGCTTACGACAAGGTCATCTCCCGGGCAAGAGGCCTGGAGGTCTCCGCTTCCGGTGAGATTTTGAAGGTGGTTGCCCCCAATGCCTTCAAGAATTATAAAGATATTGAGCCCTATGCCGGTTGGTCCATTATTAAGTCCATCGATGGCGGCGTATATAAGTCCGTCAACGAAGCCGGCACCACCAATTTCCAGTTTACCCTGGCTCCCGGCTGTAAGATCTACAACGTATCCGGCGGATACGTGAAGTACCGGGGCGAGCCCACCACCATCCGTAAGGGCGACTCCGTGGTGACCCTGGTGAACAAGGCCAAGCAGGCCGTGGTGGTCTTCGTCTGCGGCGGACGGAAGTTCGAGTTCCATACGGAAAAATATTCCTGCGACTGCGCAAAGAACGTGGTCTGGACACCCTGGGACGGCGTTTCCAACCTGGGCACCGGCCACTACTATCTGACCCAGGATGCGGTTGCCCCTGCAGGCGGCTACGTGATCAACGGCAAGACCGTCCACCTGCGCCTGGACGGACATACCCTGACCGGTGACGGACGGGTATTTGACATCAAGGGCACCGGCGTTCTGAATATCTGTGACCACGACACCCGTGGTGTCATCCAGGGCAAGGCCATTGCCGACGACTCCGGCGGTGTGATCCGCCTGGGCTCCACTACCGCAAGACTGGGCCTTTACGGCGTAGATGTGAATGTGATCGGCAATGAGAGCACCGTGGATAACGGCGGCGCCATCTCTGTGAGCGGCTTTGCCACCATGGTGGATGTGAACATCACCGGCACCGACGTGAACCGCAAGGGCGGTGCTTTGGCGGTCATGCCTGCAGGCCATCTGCGGATGTATGACTGCACCGTCACCGGCGGCTCTGCCAAGATGGAGGGCGGCGTTGTGATGATCACCGGCAATGCCCTCTTTGACAACGTGACCGTCAGCGGCGGCTCTGCCCCCAGCGGTGAGGATATTGGCATTACCGCAGCGGACAAGACGGTGATCGTTACTGGCGGCAGCATGGGCAATGCCACCCTGAATTCCGGCGAACTGCAGATCTCCGGCGCACCGGAAGCGACCCTGCAGATGATGAAGGACACAGTTCTGGACGCCACCGGCCTGACCAAGGACAGCAAGCTCACCCTGGCGCCTGCGGGCTTCGGTGTGATCGTTGAGAATCTGGAGGCAGAGGCTGTGACCGCCATCACCGTGACCGGTGAATATGAAAAGGTCTATGATGCCGATGCCAAGACCTTAAGCTACGTACCGGAGCATTACCACTGCCTGTGCGGCACAGGCGGTTTGGACCATACCTGCCAGATGATTGGCTACACCGAGCTGACTTTGGCAGACTTTACAAACGCAACCGCTACCTCCAAGCCCATTTCCAAGAGCGGAAGCAACTTCATTCTTGCCGCAGGCAGCTACTACCTGGGCGAGGACATTGCCCTTCCCGGACAGATCGTCCTCCAGGGACGGGCCACCGATGTGGATCTGTGCCTGAACGGTCACACCCTGACCGCACCTGCCGCCAACCGTGCCTTTGCCCTTAACAGCGCGATTCTGAAGGTCACCGACTGCGGCACCACCGGTACGATTCAGGGCGGCAAGGCCAACGGCTCCGTATTCCTCCTCCAGGGAGATAACGGCGGCATCGTTCACCTCTACGCCGGTACCGTCAAGGGCGGCACAGCCACCGGCAACGGCGGTACGGTCCTCGTGACCAAGGGTGAGTTCCATATGTACGGCGGTACCCTCCAGGGCGGTCAGACCGGACAGATGGGCGGCGCGATCTACCTGCCTGCCAATCAGACCCTGGATATCCAGGGCGGTAAGATCACAAACGGCACCGCTACCCTGGCAAACTGCATCTATGTGGGCAGCAAAACCACCCTGAATATCTCCGGAAGCCCCGAGATCGGGGAGCTCTATCTTGCCTCCGGCGTGACCATGACGCAGTCCGTGACGGAAAATGCCAAGATCGGCCTGTACATGGAGCAGCCCGGTGTCTTTGCCGAGGGTGATGCCACCCAGGCCAAGGGCTTTGTGAGCCACAACGAGCAGTTCGAAATTGCCTGCACCGGCACAGACCTGGCAATGGTCTACAGCGGTCAGACCGAGGATGCAGGCGACCTTACCATGCGCTATGACGATCGGCTGGATATCGCCACCCTTTCCGGCGGCACCGGTACCGGCTGTATCGTAATGGACGAAACCGTGACCTCCCAGGATGACCATGTGCTCATGGCCTCCGGCGGTAAGCTCATCGCCGTGGGTACGGGTACTGCCAAGGTCATTACCGGCACCCGTGAATACCAGGTCACCGTTGAAAAAGCACCCATTTCCCTGTTTATGATCACCGGCCACTCCGTAGGCGCGGGACAGGAGGGCAACGCCGCCCAGTCCATCGCTTTGGAGCCCGGCACCGCTTACAGCACCTTCCGCACCACCCTCACCGCTGACGGTATGGGCCTGGGCTTCGGCGCAGACGCCAGACCTGACGGCATCGATGCCTTCGGCACCGAGGGCGGCGGTACACTGGGTACCGGCAGTGCCGTTGCTTACCAGTGGAACAAGCTCACCGGCGACAAGGTATGGATCATCAATGCGGCCGTGGGCGGTTCCTGCCTCAACGAGTGGCAGCCCGGCCATGAGAGCCCCAGAGGTCAGAGCTATTCTCACCTCTATGATAAGGCAGTTGCCAACTTCCAGGCAGCACAGACCATCCTGAAGCGGGAGATCGCCGCCGGACACTACACCATGTCCGAAATGGCCGTCTTCTACTACTCCGCTGCCAACTTCCAGGGAAGTCTGGGCGGTTATGCCGATTTCACCCAGGAAAGCCTGGAGAAGGATTATAAGACCCTGTGGGGCGGCCTGAAGCAGGATCTTCTGACCGATATGGACGGCGACGGCAATGCAGAGACCGTGACCGCTTTCGGCCTGGTTCCCCTGTGGGCGGCCAACGGCATTGGCTACTATAATACCGATAAGCCTGCCAACTTCTACATGGCGGCCAGCAGCGAGTATCCCGATATCTACATGGCCTGCAACTACGAAAAGTGGTGCACGGAGGCCGGTATCGCGGCATTCCCCGACATCACCTACACCACCCAGGACGGCAATGCACTGGCTAAGCCCATTGCACCTACGGATGCCGGCGGGAATGGCTTCCTGTGTCCTGACAATGTGCATCTGACCCAGGTGGGCTACAACGCTGTGGGTATGGAAGCGGCACAGAATCTGTACACCCAGCTGAATGGCGGTACAGCGGCTACCTCTGTGACGGTTTATTCTGCCAGCGGAGCGGTCGTACCGGATACCCTGACCTTGAGCGTGGGTCAGAAGCTGCTGGTGGCTCCCGTGACGGAGCCCTGCAATGCAGGCGGTCTGACCTTTGAGACCACCGGCAATGTGAAGCTGACCTACCCCATGCAGATCGAGGGTACCGCACTGGGCACCGGTACGGTGACCATTTCCCAGAACGGTACGGTTCTGTGGAGTACGAGCGTTACTGTGGAGGAGTCCCACAGCCACTGCATCTGCGGCGGTAATCTCAGCCATACCTGCACCGACACGGCTATGACCTACCTGACCCAGGCCGATTTTGACAATGCGGACGGCAGCAGCCTGTGGATCTACAGATCCGGCAGCAACCTGACCTTGGCAGAGGGCAATTATGCCCTGGCAGAGGACATTGTGTTCGCCGGTCAGATCCTGATCTATGACAACGTAACCCTTTGCCTCAACGACCACAGCATTGCTTCTTCCAATGTCCGGGCGTTTGCGGTCTGCGGCGGTACACTGAATATCACCGACTGCGGCACCAAGGGCACCGTAAAGGGCAGCAGCACCAGCACCGGCGGTACCATGTACATCCAGGGCTCCAAGGGTGCGGCAAACGGCGATCCTGCTACCGTGAATATCTATGCCGGTACCATCGAGGGCGGCAAGGCCACCTCTGCCACTGCCGGTCACGGCGGCAACCTGTACATCATTGGCGGTACGCTGAATATGTACGGCGGCAAGCTGATCGGCGGTACTGCCGCAGGTAAGGGCGCAAACGTCATCGTTATGGAGGGACAGACTGCCAACTTCTACGGCGGTGAGCTCACCTCCGGTACTGCCGCCCAGGGCAACTGCCTGTATGTGGCGCGGGATGCTGCGGTGACCCTCGACGGCGATATGAAGATCCCCGAGATCTATCTGGACGACGGAAAGCTTATCATCGGCACCCTGGCAGACGACTTCACCACGGCCCTTACCTGCAGCAGCGGCGGTGTCTTTGCCGAGGGCGTTGAGACCGATTACGCCGCCCGCTTCCAGGGCACTGGCGAGACCGTTACCTACAACGCTGCCGACAAGACCCTGAGCTACGGCACTGCCCAGAAGCATGCCGATCACTGCCTGTGCGGTGGCACCATGAGCCACACCTGCACACCTGTGACCTGGACGGCCCTGACCCAGTCGGACTTTGACAATGCCACCGCAAGCTCCTCTCCCGTTAAGCTCAGCGGCTCCAATTATGCCCTGGTGGGCGGCAGCTACTACCTCAAGCAGGATATCACCCTCACCAGGCAGATCGTTGTGACCGCGAAGGTGGACCTGTGCCTGAACGGCAAGACTTTGACCGGTCCCACCAACAACCGCGTGATGGCCATCAATGAAAAGGGCGTGAACATCACCGACTGCGGCACCACCGGTAATATTATCGGCGGTAAGTCCAGCACCGGCGCAGGCTTCTACATCAATATGTCCTCTTACCTGAACCTGTACAATGGCACCATCACCGGCGGTACCACCACTGCCGGCTACGGCGGCGCGGTAGCCATCTATAAGGGAACCATGAATATGTACGGCGGTAAGATCATCGGCGGTAAAGCCTCCACTGTGGGCGGCGCCATCCTCATTAACTCCAACTGTACCCTGGAGGTCTACGGCGGCACCATTACCGCCGGTACCGCAGGGGAGGGCAGAGGCAGCTGTATCTACACGGCGGCCACCGGTAAGATCATCGTAGGCGGCGCGCCTCAGATCGACGAGGTCCATCTGCAGGGCGGTAAGCTGACGGTTTCCACCGACAAGCCCCTGACAGCGGAGGCAAAGATCGGTCTGACCACCAGCAGCACCGCCGGTACGGTCGTGGTGGCTGAGAATATCGGAAGCGATATTACCGGAATGCTCACCAACCGGAAGTCCGGCTACAACCTGGTCTACGATGCCATCGCCAAGACCCTGAGCTTTATCAAGCAATAACCGAACCCCCAAAAGCCTTCCCCCTCGGGGGAAGGTGCCCCAGTGCGCACACTGGGGCGGATGAGGGGTCTGAAGGTTACTGAGCAGTTCATTTGGGGCGCTACCGCCCGTAACACCCCACATCCGCCCCTTCGGGGCACCTTCTCCCCAGGGAGAAGGCAAATAAAGCCTTCCCCCTCGGGGGAAGGTGCCCCAGTGCGCACACTGGGGCGGATGAGGGGTCTGAAGGTTACTGAGCAGTTCGTTTGGGGCGCTACCGCCCGTAACACCCCACATCCGCCCCTTCGGGGCACCTTCTCCCCAGGGAGAAGGCTGTGGGCGCTGCCGCCCGTAACACCCCACATCCGTCACGGCTAACGCCGTGCCACCTTCTCCCCAGGGAGAAGGCAAATAAAGCCTTCCCCCAGGGAGAAGGCTTGCACACCGAAATGCGTATCCCTATCCATATTTTTTGAGGAAATCGTATGAAAAAATTCCTTACTATCCTTTTATGCACGGTTCTCATCCTTTCCGCTTTCGCCGGCTGCGGTGAAGAGGAAAAGAAGGCTTCCGGTCACAGCCACTGTGTCTGCGGCGGCAAGCTGGAGGGCCATACCTGCGCCAATACCACCTTCCAGCCCCTTTCCCAGGCCACCTTTGATGGGGTCACTGCCGAGTCTGCCCCCGTAAAGCTGCACAACGACACGGTCTACAGCCTGGAAAAGGGCAGCTACTACCTGACGGAAAACATTGCCGTTGCCGAGCAGATCCTCATCTTCGATGAGGTGGATCTCTGCCTGAACGGTATGCGCCTGGCGGCGACCCACAGCCCCCGAACCGGTGTCTTCAGCCGGATCTTCGCCATCAGCGGCGGAAGCCTGAATATCTGCGACTGCTGCAGTGAAACCGGTCAGGGCAACATCCAGGGAAGTTATGTCAACCAAGGCGGCGCGATCCTGATCCAGGGTCGAAGCGGCGGCGCGGAAGGCGACCTGGGTACTGTGAATCTGTACAGCGGCATCATCAGGGGCGGCCGTGCCCAGTCTACCAACGGCGGTACGGTGTCCGTCATCGGCGGTACCTTCCGGGTATATGGCGGTGAGGTCACCGGCGGCGCGGCGAACCGGTTTGGCGGCAATGTGTATGTTGCTCCGGAGCAGACCCTGGAGCTTTTGGGCGGCAGTCTGACCGACGGTCTTGCCGATTACGGCAGCTGCATTTACGCAGAGCCCGGCTCCCATGTGATCCTGGGCGGCAGCGTGACCACCCAGCAGCTGTATCTGCCTGCGGGCGCGACCGTCCGCTTCCGTGAAGAGGTGCCTGTGACCGACGGCTTCTCGGTTCCTGTGACCATGGAGCTTCCCGGGGTCTTTGCAGAGGAAGTGACTGCGGACCTTTCTCCCTTCTTCCCCGGCGCCATCTACGACCCCGATGCCAAGACCCTTGCGTTTCCTTAATTGAAAATTGACAATTGGCAATTGTCCATTAACGATCGTATATCATGCCGAAAGGCGTAGTATAAAACAAAAACTATAGGAGGAACATCATGAAAAAGATCCTGACCCTGATCCTTTGCTTTGCCATGCTGGCTTCTATGCTGGCAGCCTGCGGCGGCGGGGATGACGAGAAGAAGGGTGCTGACGCACCTGCCGAAACCAATGCCGACGGTCGTAAGGTGATCTCCGTTGGTGTGCTGGAGCATGCCAACTGCACCGACTACGACAACAACAAGTTTACCCTGTGGCTGGAGGAGCAGGCCGGTGTGGACCTGGAATTCGTTATCTTCCCCGGTAACGCCACCGATGCCGCCAGTAAGCTGGGTACCTGGATCGCCGTTGGCGAAGAGCTGCCCGACATTCTCTGGAACATCCCCCTGGACACCTCCGTCTACAACGAGTACGGTGAGGACGAGTATCTGCTGGACCTGAAGCCCTACTTTGACGACAAGGAAGGCAAGTCCAAGGTCTTCTGGGATCGCATGGAGGAGGTCAAGGCCACTTCCGAGCAGTCCTACAACACCACCATGCGCCGCCTGGTCAACCAGGACACCGGTGCTATGTACGGCTTCCCCATGGTGCAGACTACCATGATCGACTCCATGGACTACCAGGTCTACATCAACCAGCAGTGGCTGGACACCCTGAACCTGGATATGCCCACCGATCCTGAGTCTTTGTTCACCGTTCTGGAAGCCTTCCGTGACGGCGACCCCAACGGCAACGGTGAGGCCGACGAGATCCCCCTGCTGGGTTCTTCCAGCTGCCTGTCCGGTGATGCCCTGGCCTGGATCATGAATATGTTCCTCTACATCGACGATACCCACTGGTTCAACGTGGACGATAACGGCAAGCTGTACCTGCCCCACACCACCCAGGAGTACCGCGAGGCTCTGGCCTATATCAACCGTCTGATGGATGCTAACCTTCTGCCCGACTCCTACTTCTCCATGGGCTGGAAGGACCTGAAGGCTCTGGTCAACACCGCTGACGGCGAGACCGCCCGTGTAGGTGTTTGGGCCGGTCACCCCACCCTGATCTGCGAGATCAACAACTTCATCCTGGAGCAGTATACTGCTATGCCCATGTGGGGCAATGCCATCATCAACGAGATCGCGCCTCAGTTCAAGACCTTTATCTCCGCTGACTGCCAGGATCCCGACAAGGCTTGGGAGATCCTGATGCTCATGGCCTCCAAGGAAGGCGGCTACCGTATGTATTACGGCGAGAAGGGCGTTGACTGGGACGATGCCGACGAGGGCACCAAGAGCTATATGGACCTGGATGCTGAGATCAAGGTCATCAACAACATCACCCAGGCTATCGGTTCTGAAATGTGGAAGACCCTGTCCGCCTGTATCCTGATCTACGCCGAGCACGAGCTCAGCCAGCAGCCTGCCGAGGCAGATCCCTGGCTGACCGCCAAGCAGACCATGATCAAGGACTGCTATGACAAGTACCAGGCCGCCCAGGGCAACAACCCCACCACCGTGGTTCCCACCCTGGTTTACACCACCGATGAGGCCGAGGCCATCGCGGATCAGCGTACCAACTGCCAGAGCTACCTCAACCAGATGCGCAGCTTCTTCTGCGTTGGCTCCAAGGACGTTATGGACGACGGCGACTGGGATGCCTACCTGAAGGAACTGGACAAGATGGGCCTGCAGAAGTGGATCGATGCCGCCCAGAAGGTCTACGACCGCCAGCTGGCTGGATGATTTTTATCCCGTGGGAAAAGCCTTCCCCCTCGGGGGAAGGTGCCCCAGTGCGCACACTGGGGCGGATGAGGGGTCTGAAGGGTATTGAGCAGTTCTTTTGGGGCGCTCTCGCCCATAACACCCCACATCCGTCAGTCCTTCGGACTGCCACCTATGAATCAAGGTATGATTGCCCCCGGCAATCATGGCAATTTTAGATTCGCTGCGCGGAGCACCACTCCCCAGGGAGAAGGCTTTGCCGCTTCGCGGAGCGGGCCGATGTGGGCATCGGCCCCTACAGTGCGTTCGTCGCAAGGCCATTTGTTGCCGTGGCGATCCGTCATCACTTTGCACTTTGCATTTTGCATTTTGCATTCCATTACACCCCACATCCGCCCCTTCGGGGCACCTTCTCCCCAGGGAGAAGGCTTTGGGCGGGTGGATGTCGTTTGCCACCGGATACTTGGATTCACATATTCAAACATACCGCCCTTAACGGGCAGGGGAGTGGTGCCCCCGATCCCGACCCGGCGATACGTTTGAATGTGTTCCGGTGGCAAAACGACATCTACCTGCCGTCAACGCAAACCATCTTAGAGAGGATTGATACACTATGGCAAATACTGCGGCATCGGCAAAGCCGATGATCCTGCAGAATGCAAAGGGCTTTCGCCGTTTCTTTTTGAATTTCAAGAAGAACTGGCCTTTGCACCTGATGATGCTTCTGCCAATGATCTACATGATCCTGTTTGAATTTTTACCCATGTACGGTCTGCAGATCGCATTCAAGGATTACAGAGCCAAGGATGGCATCTGGGGCAGCGATTTTGTCGGTTTGGAACACTTCGAACGCTTCTTCAGCAACTACCGCTGGAAGCAGTATGTGGGCAATACCGTCAAGATCTCCCTGTACTCCATTGCTGCCGGCTTCCCGGTCCCTATTATCCTGGCCCTGTTTTTGCATCTGTGTGAGTTCAACTGGCTGAAAAAGCTGACACAGAACGTTTCTTACATTCCCCACTTTATTTCCACCGTTGTATTCGTCGGTATTTTGAACCAGGTGTTCAATCCCTTTACCGGTATGCTGGTGAATTTCTATGAGCTGTTCGGCGTGACGGAGGTCTCGGATATCCGTTCCAACCCGGATGCCTTTATCCATCTGTATGTATGGTCAGGTGTCTGGCAGGGCATGGGCTGGTCCACGATCATGTATGTGGCCTCCCTGAGCGGTGTGTCCATGGAGCTGCACGAGGCCGCCAAGATCGACGGCGCCAGCCGCTTCCGCCGGATCTTCGCCGTGGACCTGCCTGCCATCGTGCCCATCATCTGCATTCAGCTGGTGCTGCGCTTCGGCAGTGTGATGTCCGTTGGCTATGAAAAGGTCTTCCTGATGCAAAACAACCTGAATATCAGCGAATCCGAGGTCATTTCCACCTATATTTACAAGCGCATGGGTAAAAATGACTTCTCCTTCGGTACTGCCGTCAGCCTGATGAACTCTGTGATCAATACGTCCATGGTTCTTTTGGTGAACTGGTTCAGTAACCTGATCTCCGACCGTGAATACGGTCTGTTCTGAGGGAGGGGTTAACATGTCTGAAGTAACAAAAATCAGAAATAAAATCAGAGATACCAAGGGCGACCGGGTCCTGCAGGCCTTTACCTGCACCATCCTGGTGCTGATCCTGATCTTGGTGGGCTATCCCGTTTTGTACGTGGTTGCCTGCTCCTTCTCCTCCTCCAACGCCATCATGACGGGACGTGTGTTTTTGTGGCCCCGGGAGTTTACCCTGGCAGGCTACGAATTTGTCTTCCAGTATGACCGGGTTTGGGAGGGCTACCGCAATACGTTGATCTACACCGTTTTGGGTACCTCCATCAAGCTGTTCGTCACCACCCTGGCCGCTTACCCCCTGGCAAGACCCAAGTATCAGGGCAGACGCCTGTTTACCACCCTGTTTCTCGTTGCCATGCTCACCGGTGCCGGTCTGATCCCCACCTTCATTACCCGTTACAACCTGGGTCTTTATGATAACATCTGGGCGATCATCCTGCCCGGCGCTTTGGGTATCAGCCACTGCTTTATTCTGCGCACCGCCTTTAAGACCTCCGTCCCCGGAGAGCTTTACGACGCGGCGACCATTGACGGCTGCTCGGAGTTCCAGGTCCTTTGGAAGATCGCACTGCCCCTGATCAAGGCGACCTTGAGCGTGATTCTGCTCTACACCGCCGTTGGCGAGTGGAATGCCTACTTTAACGCCATGATCTACTTAAACGATGAGACCAAGTACCCCCTGCAGCTGATCCTGCGTACCATCCTCACCGCGGCACAGACCATCGACACCAACACCCTCAGTGCCGATCAGCTGGTCCAGCTGGAATCCGGCACCGAGCAGATCAAGTACGCCCTGATCATCGTGTCCACCGTCCCTGTGCTGGTGCTGTATGCCATCGTGCAGAAGTACTTCAAGAAGGGCGTTATGATCGGTTCTTTGAAAGGATAATCCATGGGCATTTTCTCTTACGATTCCAAGCTGATGCGGTTTTTGGCAGGGTTTGCGGATATGATGCTGCTGAATGTGGTGTATCTTGTGTGCAGTCTGCCCGTTTTTACCATGGGCGCGGCCCAGGCGGGGCTGTACACGGGACTTAGGCATTTGCAGGACCCGGAAAGTGAGGGCGGGTATATCAAGGCCTTCTTCCGGGGCATGAAAACCGGCTTTTGGCGGATCACTGCGGCATGGAGCTGCTTGCTGATCTTTGCCCTGGGGCTTGTGTATCTGCTGGGCATTTTGGTCTTCTTCCGGGGGGCCGGGCTGAATGCCCCGGCCTGGATGGTGATCGTGGTGCTGGTGCTGGTGATGCTTCTGATGTCCACCATGACCCTGTTTCATGCCCGGTTTGGCTGTACCGCCTTCCAGCTGGTGAGAAACGCCCTTGTGGTGAGCCTGCGGTTTCCCCTGCGGAGCATTGCCATGGCGTTTTTTACCTGGCTGCCTATGGTGCTGATGCTCCTTTTGGGCCATGTGTTCTGGCGGTATGCCATGATCATCGCGCTGCTGTATTACAGCGTTTCCTTTGTGGTGAACCTCAGCCTTTTCAAAAAACCGGAGAAAATGCTCACTGAGATCTTTTTGGAATCCCAAGTCCCTGAAACGGAAGAATAACCCTACCGATCCCGTAGGGGTCGATTGAGGCACATCGACCCGCTCCGCGAAGCGGCAAAGCCTTCCCCCTCGGGAAAAGCCTTCCCCCTCGGGGGAAGGTGCCCCAGTGCGCACACTGGGGCGGATGAGGGGTCTGAAGGTTAATGAGCAGTTCTTTTGGAGCGCTACCGCCCATAACACCCCACTTCCGTCACGGCTAACGCCGTGCCACCTTCTCCCCAGGGAGAAGGCTGTGGGGCGCTGCCGCCCATAACACCCCACATCCGTCACGGCTAACGCCGTGCCACCTTCTCCTCAGGGAGAAGGCTGTGGGCGCTACCGCCCGTAACACCCCACATCCGTCAGTCCTTCGGACTGCCACCTTCTCCCCAGGGAGAAGGCTTGTAAGGTAACTCCTCGGTCCTGCGAGGACCGTAAATGATTTTAAGGAGGCAATACGACATGAAAAAAACCATCGTTTCCCTGCTTTTGGCACTGGCTCTGGTTCTGTGCCTGAGCACCCTGGCAGCACCTGAGGTCCAGGCTGCCAATGACGACCCCATCCTGTACCACTGTAAGTGCGGCAACAAGCACGCAGCTGCTCTGGACAGCACGGAGTTCACCTGGAAGGAAGGCACCACCGAGTGCTACCCCACCTGTGACGGCGTGATCCTGGAATGGACTGCGTATGATTTGGTAAAGGGCTCCAGCCAGCCCGGTAACTACTATCTGCCCGATAACGGTGCTGCAGACGGTGTTACCCTCCGCAGCAACCCCCTTGTATTCGGATCCGCTGACTATTCCGGCGTATTCAACCTGGACATGAACGGCAACGATCTGAACATGAACGGCAAATCTGTCAAGGCTATGACCGTTCACTACGGTTCTACCCTGAATCTGTGTAACAGTAAGACCACCGGCGGTAACATTACTGCTCTGGGCCAGGGTGGCAACCACAGCGGCGTGCTGACAGTGACCAATACCTCCGCGGCAGCCTCTGCTGTGTCCTACGGCGTGAGCCTGACCCGTCTGGAAGGCAATACCCTGACCAAGGCCGGTGCTGTGCTTGTGGCTGCCAATTGCAGCTTCACAGCTTACGATTGCGATATCGTTGGCGGCGCGGTCTCCACCTGGGGCGGCACCATGGATATTGAAGCCGGTGCTACCGTAACCCTGAACAATGTCGATATCAGCGGCGGTAATTCCGTCAGTAACGGCGGTAACATCTACAATGCAGGTAGCCTGACCATGACCGGCGGCTCCATCACCGGCGGCACGGTTACCAGCACTGCAGGCCGTAACGGCGGCAACCTCTATGTTTTGAGTACTGGTACCGCTACCCTGAACGGTGTTACCGTTTCCGACGGTACTTGTACCGGCATCGGCGGCAACATCACGACCTATGGCAAGCTGGATCTGATCGACTGCTCCATCACCGGCGGTATTTCCGCGAGCTACGGCGGCAGCATCTATGCCGACGGCGCCGCTGCCCCTGTTACTGTGACCGGCGGTTCCATCCGGGGCGGCCAGTGCACCGGTGCTTCCAAGTACGGCGGCAATATGTTCATTTCCGGCACAGTTCCCTCCCTGCAGATGACCGGCGTTACCGTTGCTGACGGTGTCTCCGCTTCCAATGCCGGTAACATCTATATCGGCAATAACAGTGTTGGCGATATCGACTTTAGCGGCTGTACCATCTACGGCGGCGTTGCCGGCGGCGACGGCGGTAACCTGTGGATCGGTACCAAGAATGCCAATGCTCCCGCGGAAGCGGACAATGTGGTATTTTACGACTGCATCATCTACACCGGTACTGCCCAGAAGGGCGGCTCCATGGTGATCGCCCGCCGTACCGCTCTGAACTACTCCACCGTGGGTACCAACGCCATCGTGGGCCCCAATGTGGATCCTACCAAGGGTCTGGGCGGTCATGCCACTGTCAACGGCGGTAACATCTTCGTTAACAATTGTGATCTGATCCTCAACGGCAACACCACGGTTGTCTACGGTGTTGCTGACGGCAACGGCGGTAACCTCTTCCTGGGCGGCGGCGAGAATGCCAGAGTCGAAATGTACAACAACTCCGCTATCCGCTTCGGCAGCTCCCTGTCTCCCAAGGCAACCGCCTCCACCGTCACCGGCGGCGGTAACGCCTATATCGACAAGGGCGGCAAGCTCTATATGAACGCCACCTCCAAGATCGACAGCGGTGATGCCTTGTGGTGCGGCGGCAACGTCTGCATTAACGACGGCTACCTGCAGCTGGTCGGCAGTGCCGCGATCGCAGGCGGCGGCTATACCGGCGGCTACAATCTTTCCGACATGGTCCCCATCACTGCCCGGGGCGGTAATGTTTACGTTGCTGCAAACGGCTTTATGCAGATGATTGGCGACTCCATGATCCGTAACGGTGCCTGCACCAATGAATCCGGCCAGGGTGCCAACATCATGTCCGCCGGCAGAGTCCTGATTTCGGGCAATGCCGAGGTTTACGGCGGTCTGTGGTCTGTGAACGTGAACAGAAACATTCATACGGTCGGCGGCTCCCTGGAGCTCTTCGAAAATGCCAAGGTGGACGGCGGTATTCTGATTGGCGGCGGTGTGATGAAGCTTGCCGGTACCCCCACTGTGAACTACTATATGGATGCCAAGGCTGGTATCACCTATGACCGCATCATCTATTTGGCGGAAAATGTTGTCATGGACATTTCCGGTCTGTGGCAGGCTTCCGACGTGGTGCTGACCCAGGTCGCTCCCACCGAGTGCGAGGGCCGTCTGCTGGCCACCATCGGTGAGGGGCAGGATTCCACCGTTAAGACCCGTATCAAGATCGATCCCAACTCTACCCAGCTGGGTGCATACGTGATCACCCGTGAGCGTGATGCTGACGGCGTTTTGGGTCTGTACCTGCGCAAGAGCTCTGCGGCTGGTGTCCGCGAGCCTGAGATCTCCAACAGCGTGCTGGACTACGCTACCTGGGAAGAGGCTTACGCGGTTGTTGCCGAGAACGGCAACATCGTCCTGAACCAGGATATCGACGGCGTGACCATCGACAAGACCCTGGTGATCGACCTGAACGGTTATCACATGACCAATGTGACCCTGGCTGAGGGCGTGACCCTCTACGGCGCTGACTCCGCGACCCACGACTACAAGGTGGAGACCGGCTACGGCACCCTGACCCTGGCGGAAAACAGCCTGGGCACCGTTGCAGAGCTGACCGATGCCACCGAGGCGCAGATGGGCGCACACCGCACCTATATGACCATCCAGGAGGCAGGCGCTTACTCCTTCCACCGGTATCGCACCGATGTGGTCAAGATCAGCCTGCGTACCGGAAATAAGGGCTTTGGCTACAAGTTCCGCTTCTCCGGTGACGAGATGGTGCAGTCCAAGCTCAGCGGCTTCGGCGTTCGCCTGCAGCTGGACGGCGCGGACTTCAGTGTCACCAGAACCCTGAACATGGACAAGTTCGACTCCACGAAGGAATTCAGCCTCCGGCTGACCGACTTCGACATCGCCTTGTTTGGCGACGTGGATGTTCACGCACAGGCCTTCCTGAAGCTGAAGGACGGCGGCGAGATCGCTGGCGAGACTGTCAAGTACTCCATGATGACCATGCTGCAGAAGATCAATGCGGCACTGACCAGCTTCTCCGATGCGCAGATCCTGGCGATCCAGGAGATGCTCACCGAGGAGGAGAAGGCAGTTGTCTCCACCTGGGGCGTTGACGACCTGCTGAACTGGGTTCCCGCAACCGACGAGAACGAGACCCCCGCGGCTCCCATCGTGTAATTCCATAACGAAAAAACCGGCTCTTCGGAGCCGGTTTTTTTTGGGTTCTATAATAAATGTTGGGGTCAGGCGATGAGCCTGACCCCATTGTCATAAATAAAAGTTGAGCATAGAGACAAAAAGCCTTAAAATGAAAGTACCCCTACCACATCAAAAGGAGGTCTCTATG
>SVLB01000074.1 GCA_015068135.1 Oscillospiraceae bacterium
GTCATAATAGTCCAAATAATGTTTTAGGGACATTGTGTTCACTCCTTTTCAATCAACCAGCAGCCGGCAATGTCATAGTTTCCGGCGTTGTAGTGGGCTTGCGCCAATTCGTAAAGGCCTTCCTCCCGGAAGGCGTAGGTCTCCAGTGCCATTTCCATGGCGGTATAGTAGTTGTTGTCAAAGTCCTCCAAATGGTTCATCAGATCCATCAGGTACATACAGTAGGAGACGGGGCCGTTGACATACCGCAGGTAAAACCGGCGGATGCCCCATACATAGCGCCAGTCCCTGGATTCGTTCACAAAGCAGGCCACCACATAGGGAAGGGCACTGAAATAGTCCACATAGAAATCGCAGGGGTTGTCCACGATACATTGGTAGAAGCTGTTGAGGGCATAGACCATGTAGTCATCGAAATTTGTAAAATTTCGCTTATTTTCCAGAAGACCGCATTTCGCCAACGCCTCATAAAGGCCGATGGTGGCGTCTCTGGTTTCGTCATTTTCAAAAGGAAGCTTTCCATCCTCGGTGTGGGTAAAGCCATACACCAGGGCATCCACGATCTCGAAATACCGCCCGGCATCAAAGGCATCCTGCAAGGTGTAGTAAGGTCCTGAATTTTCCTGGGCATACATGCCGGGAGTCTGCCGGACTTTGCTGCTCAGGGTTGTCAGCTCCATCCTCTCCCGGGAATCGTACATTTCCCTGCCGCACTTGTCATAAAGCTCCCGTTCCAGGACATATTGGCGGTAACCGTTCACCCAGGAGTAGTCCCAGGACGCCTCCTCCAGCAGCTGTCCATTCCTGTAAAACGCTACCCGCAGGCCTTCCCAATCATTTTTCTGGCCGAAGCGGAAATTGTCACAGGTCATGATGGTACATTTGCCATGGCGAACACCGTTTTTGTAATTGCAGCGGTAGCTGGTGCATTTTTTACCCTTTACCACATACTCATACCCACGACCGTTGTCGGGATGGGTCACATTGGGCACCTCGGTTTGCGCCTGGGGCGCTTTCTTTCTGAAGAGTTTCACAACTGCCATTGTTATTCCTCCCGGTAAATAAGCCGGACTTTCTGATACTCAGCCGTATCGTAGGCAACCTTCTCGCCAAGGATATATTTTCCTTCCTCGCCATAAGAGGTCAGTGTCTTGTTCTCTCTGCTGCGTAAGTAGAAGCGATCGCCAATGACTGCGCAAAGCTCCTCCCCCCACCAAAGACGGATGGGCTTGCTTTTGCGCAACTCCTCCAGAGAATATACCTCCGCCCGGTCTTCCAGATCGTCTGAGCAGTTACTGCCACCCATACCGGTGATGCCGTAGCTGATCTCGATGCCGGTAACGGCTTCGTTATCCTTCACCTGGATCTTCCATAAGAACCTGGCTTTTCTTGCTGTCAATTCCTTCATAAGTGTTACCAGTTAAAGTAGGCCAGGCACATCACATCTTCCTTGCCGCCCAGCAACGCGTTGATGACGATCTCTTCCACCGCGCCCTGAACCCGGGGCGCGGTCTCTGCCTTTTCCGCCACACAGAGCAAGGCTTCCGCGGTGATTTCTTGGGGCTGAGGGAACACCAGAATCACCCGGGCATTTTCGGTGTCAATATCAAAGCCGGTGCCCATGCTGCCATCCTTGTAGAGGGTGTAGACAAACAGCTTTTCGGGGTCTGCCTTCTTGGCATTGACCGTAAAGCTATATCTCGATTCCCGTTTCATGCCATAGGCTTCCCAAACGCCATCGATATCGTCATCTTCCATCCGGTATTCCACAAAGAGGATTTTGGACGAACCATGCTTCATTCCCAAGGTGGTCCACTCTTCCCGGATGCTGCCGTGGGGCGGGATCTTCAGCTCATACAGGATGCAAATATCCTTTTCGTTCTCATTCAGATCGCAGAGCTTCTCGCAATTGATATATTTATGTTCCCAAGCCATATTGTCGTTCCTCCCTTTTACTTCAAAAGCAAAACAACTTCCGTTGCTTCAATGGTATCATAGGCGATGCCGTCACCGCGGAAGATGGTATCCCGCTCTCTGTAATTGAGGGTAAATACCTTGTCGTTACTGCAGAAATACAGCACATCTCCCACCAGTGCGCGAAGAGAATATCCCTGAACCCACACGAAGTCGCTGCTTTCCAAATATTCCAGCGGATAATCCCGGATCCGCTCTCTATCCCAGGAGAACCCAGAAGTATTGGAGCCGCCGATACCCATATAGCCGGGCAGGATCCGTACCGCTTCGACCCGCTTGTTATCCCGGACCAGGAAGCGTTCCAGCGCAAGTATTTCTTCATCCGGCACTCTTTCCATGGTCTCACGGAAGGTCAGCACCGCCCGCTTATATTCGTTGCCGTCACCAAAACAGACGGCATACGTCCCCGTATTGTCGACAAAATTGCGGCTATCCGTGTAGTAGAGCCGATTACTTACCACAGCGCGCAGGGTCTTGGTACCCATTTGCAGAAATTCACCGCCGGCCAGTTCCTCCAGAGAATACGTCTTCACCGTTTCCGGCTTGCCGTAGCCAACCTTCTCTGAAAGGTCATAGTGGCCCGTTTGGATCTCGATGCCAATGGCATCGTCGTTGTCCTCGACCAAGAATTTGTCAAGGCTTTTTACTTCATCCCAGGATAAATATCGCATATTTCCCTCCATAGCAGAATAGGCTATTGATTGTTCTTTATTTGCAAACTCCCTTTTTCCATTCCTCGCTGTCAGGGTCACGGGAGGTTGATAAAGTTGAATTATTCCTATATGGCGCAAAGTCGTCATCGTTTTGCCGTTCCAGAAGGCTGTCGCGGCACAGTTTCTTGAACACTTCAAAGTGATCGAGAATGTACTTTACCTCGTCACTGCCGGTCAGCTCGTAGTATTGTTTGTAGAGTTCCTCCGCCTTTTCAGGGCTAAAGCCGCGGAAATCGCCATCTCTGCGAATCCGATGGTACTTGCCGCAGCCGATTTCCGCCATAAATAGGATCTCCTCTGCGGTAGGCGAAACGGACTTCTCATTCAATAATTCAAGTGCCTTCTTTTGCTCCGGCTTGGGTGATGTATTGATAAAAGAGCTCCAAAGGGGCAGACTTTGCAAAAGCCGCTCGATTTCTTCGCAAGAATCCGGCGCAGGACGGCTGACAACTTCCTCTGCCAAAGCTTGAAGGTCAAATTGTTGCATATTCTGATTGCTCACGATACCGCCTCCATTCTTCGTTACAGCTTCAGCGCGGAAGGGATATCCGGCTCGAATGCCGGCATCAGCTTCAGCTTAAAGAGATTCTTTTTGTGCAGATAATCGATGCGCTCTTTTTTCTTTTGATCCTCGATTTCGCCGGTGCGGATATAACGATCTAGCTCCGCATAAGTGAAACCCAGATTATCTTCGTCGGTTTTACCGCAAAGTCCATCTGCAGGCACCTTGTCCACAAGCTCTGCCGGCAGATCCAGCAGGCGGCCGATTTCCTTGACCTCCTGCACCGTCAGCCGAGAAAGGGGGCTGAAATCGCCCACGGAGTCGCCGTAGCGGGTGGAATAGCCCACCCAATCCTCGCTGAGATTGCAGGTGTTTGCCACGCGGCCGTTGCAGCACTGGCTCACCGCATAGAGGGTTGCCATCCGGATCCGGGGGGGGCAGATTGGTACGGCTCTGATCCGTTAGTTCCATGGGGATCGCCCCGGTAATGCCTGCCACCGCATCGTGGATATTCACCACATAATGCCGGATACCAAGATGATTGACAAGCTTATAAGACATGTCAATATCCGCCTGCTCTCCATCGGGCATCAGCACACCGATGACCCGGTCCTTGCCCAGGGCTTCCACGCAAAGGGCCGCCACGATGGAGCTGTCCTTGCCGCCGGAAATACCCAGCACCGCATTGCAATCTGGGCCATTCTCCGCAAAGAACTGCCGA
>SVLB01000075.1 GCA_015068135.1 Oscillospiraceae bacterium
GGTCAACATCTTCCACAACCTGGACGACGCTGCCAAGAAGTACGGCATGCCCGGCAACTACGTGGCCGGTGCCAACATTGCAGGCTTCCTGAAGGTTGCTGACGCAATGCAGGCCCAGGGTATTGTCTAAGGGAAACCGGCATTATCCTCTCATCTGTACGAAAATATGTTAGGACGCACCTTCCGGTGCGTCCTTCTTTTTTTGTTGTTTTTTCCAGGTTATACGAGTTTTTAATAGAACCGCCCTGGCCGTTTTATTGGGCTGCTTTTTAAGCAGTCTGCGGTGCAGACGCAAAAAACGAAGTCAATATATTTTGGGCCGCCGGAGGCGGCGTACCATAGCTATGGCACGATAAAATGGCTGCAGGCCATTTTATTAAAAATCAGTATTATTCCGCCGGTTTCTGCTGTTTTTCCTTCAGCACTGCATTGAGTTTTTCTGTATGCCGTTTGGTAAGGGTATAAATGAACACCCAGATGACCAGGTATCCCAGAATAAAGATGGCGGAAAACACCATGATCGGCGCGATGTCCCATTCCAGCCAGTTATTCAGCAGATAGGTAAAAAGATAGCTGAGATACAGCACACTGCCATGGATCAGGATCGCTGCCATCAGCGGCAGCCGTTCAATTTGATAGATGACATTCATACCGCCTGCAACAAAGGCAAGACCCCACAGAGAAAATATTCCCAGGCACACCTCATGGACGGCCAGCATCTGCAAAACGCCCTGATACTGCAAAATCAGATACAGGACAGCCAGAATCAACGGTCCCATACTGCTGGCAACCAGGCCCCGGCGAAAAAATTCTGCGGCAATTTTTTTCATTTTCCTTCATACCTCCTTCTGATCTCCGCAAAGCATCGTCTGGAAACATACTCCCTGTAGCCGCATTGAAACACTGCGTCCACACCGCCGCTGAACACTGCATCGAACCGGTCTATCCGGTGTTCATTGGCAAGTGTGGATTTGTTAATGCGGATAAAATATGAGGGCAGCACATCCTCCAACTCCCGGAGCCGCTCCTGAATACGGTAGCGTTTTCCTTCCCGGTCAATGGCGATCACCTTTCTGTCCAGAACGGTGATACACTCTATATCCGAAAATGCAAGTTTTCGCAGTTCATCATCCCGGCTGCCCATAATGCTGTCCGCGCCGGTATAGCTGCAGACAAGATTTTCGATCTGCTGTGTCAGATCAGAATGCCCATGCACAATTGCGATGATTTCTTCTTCTGCATTCTTATCGATCACAAGTCTGTATTTCATCGCATCAGCTCCTTACAAAATGATATTCAGGAAATTCCTGTTACTGCCTCTTCATCTGGCGCAAAAAGCAGATCACCGCCACCACAGTTGCCAATATACCGTAAAGAAGGACAGGCACCATGTGGGATGCTGCAAGCCGGAAATCTCCACGGAACAATGCCTTTTCCATTTCTGCCGCATGGACAAAGGGAAGCATATTGGCTATTTTCTGGAAAAGACCTCCTACAAGCTCCAGATCAAACCACACTCCGGACAGCCATGCGGACAGATTGGTAAGCAATGCACCGCAAATGCCGCCTACCTGCTTGACTCCCAGAATACTGCCGCACAATAGTCCCAGAGCAATATTGAAAACAGCCATGGGAAGGATCCCGACAATAGCATATACAATATTGATACTGACAGTCAAGCCCAAAAAGGCTGCAAACAGATAGCATACCACCGTCTGGCCGATGGCAATGGGGAGTATGGGCAGCATATACCCAAGGATAAAATCAAATCCTGTAAGAGGCGTTGTATACAGCCTCTGCAAAAGTGCGCTCTCCCGGTCTTTAGCGATCAGTGTAGCGGAAAACAGCGTCATAAAAGACAGGCCGAATACCGTAATGCCCGGTGTCAGTGTGTCGATCTCAAAAAGGCTCACCGGGATATTCGCCTGGAGGCTGCTCAGGAGAAGCAGCAGGACCAGGGGAAAACCCAAACCGAATCCAAGATTGATGGGATCCCGGAGGATCTCCTTTGTGCACCGTTTTGCAAAAGTCATTACCCTCATCTTTGCGCCTCCTTCACAATAGAAACAAAGGCTGTTTCAAAATTATCCGTGTCAGTCTTTCTGTTCAGCTCAGCCACAGTTCCGACAGCCAGGAGCTTTCCGTTTTTCATAATGCCGATACGGTCTGAAAGGGCCTCGGCCTCCTCCATATAATGGGTCGTCAAAATGACTGTGATCTTGCCTTTCAATGCCCGGATCACCTCCCAAAGGTCGTGCCTTGCGATCACATCCAGGCCCAGGGTCGGTTCATCCAGGAACAGGATCTGCGGCTCGCTGATCAGCGCCATGGCAATACTGACCCGGCGCTGCCAGCCCCCGGATAATTTTCCGGCCTTCCTCTGAAGAATGCCGTCCAGTGCAAACTGACCGGAAAGCTCCCGGATCTTCGCCATGGTTTTTTCGCTGGAAAAGCCATGGATCCCGCAGATCAGCTCCAGATTCTCTTTTACCGAAAGGTTGGGCGCTACTGCCGTCTCCTGGGGAGATACGCCGATCAGCTGCTTTACCCGTTCCGGTTCCCTTGTAATGCTGAATCCGGCCACCAGCCCATCTCCGGCGGTTGGCCTGGTCAGACAGGAAAGCATTTTAATGGCTGTGGTTTTTCCCGCACCGTTAACACCCAGCAGGGAAAACAGTTCTCCCTGCCGGATCTCCAGATCAAGCCTGTCAACAGCAGTCAGATCATTATACCGCTTGACAAGTTCCCGTGTTTTTATCGCCAGCATTTGTGTAACCTCCATTTTGCTTGTATTGGCGGTTTCATCATAGCAAATGCAAACACAGAAATGTGGATTTTTGTCTGTTCGGTCATTTCCGGTGTCTTATCGGTCAATTTGCAGAAAAAAGCGGTGCCCTGCTGTTTGCAGCCGGACACCGCTTTTTACCGTCTGCCCCTGTAACGCTTTCGGTGGAGGCAGATCTTTATGACAGGCTTTCCAGAAACGCCTGCTTTTCTCTCCGGTTCTTCAGCACCACTGCCTTTGCATGTCTGTTTTTAGCAATGTGGGTAGCATTCAGCACCCGGTTATTCTTATTGAAGTTCCAGATATATTTCACGAACTCCCAATCAAAACGTTCCGGGCAGCCTTCCGGCATATCCGGACGGTTTTTCCCAAAATTCCGCAAAACCCGCTGAAACACGCCCCAGAGGCAGGTCCACCGGGAATAATCCAGCCAGATAATGGTGTCGCATTTGGCAAGGCGGGCATCCATGGTACGGCTGTAGTTTCCATCGATGATCCAGCTGTCCAGAGCCAGCGCGTTGTCCAGACGGACATCAAATTCCTCTCTGGACACATTTTTCCAGCCCTTTGTCCACCACAGGCGGTCCAGATGCACCACCGGCAGATCCAGCTTATCTCCCAGTTCCCGGGCAAGGGTAGACTTTCCGCTTCCGGGACAACCAATAATGATAATACGCTCCATAAACCTCCAATATGATTCAAATGCAAAATTCAAAATGAAGAATGCAAAATTGTGGTGTCCCAGCGGGACGTTTTAAATACTTATGTAAACTTTCGTTTCAAAACAACAGGCCTGCGTTTCCGCAGGCCTGTTACATTCATTTTGCATTATGCATTTTGCATTTAATAAGCAACGCCCCAGTAGATCATCTTGTCAGCAGGCTTGCCGCAGCAGGCACAGGTCTGCCCCAGGTTTTCCTGGGCGAAGGGGATGCAGCGGGAAGACATGCCGGCCTTTTCCTTCATTGCCAGTTCGCACTCCAAGTCGCCGCACCACATGGTCTTGATATAACCACCGTTGCGCTCCTGCAGTTCCTTTGCCTCTTCCAGAGAATGTGCTTCGTAGATGTGCTCCTCCAGGTTCTTCTTTGCACGGGCAAACATGCCGTCATGCACAGCCTG
>SVLB01000042.1 GCA_015068135.1 Oscillospiraceae bacterium
TCAATAATTTCAGAAAAAGAATTCTTTTCTGTAATACATAAAATCGTGCCGGAGCAAAAGCTCCGACACGATCCAAATGTTATTCTATTTTTGGCTCTACCCCAACTATTGACATAGAACCTTTTTTTGACAGATAAGGGGGGAATGGAGTGCGAAATGAAAGTGCAAAATGCAAAATGCAAAGTGCAAAGTGATCCGTGTATTACGACACGCACCGAAATGACAGACCCCGTAGGGAACGCCGCCCTCGGCGTTCCGACCGCGAAGCGGTGGTGCGGCATTAACAAAATCGGCGCATCGAGCCCCGATTTTGTTTCGGAACGCTGTGGGCAGCGTTCCCTACAATGCCCCGAAATGACAGATCCCGTAGATCATATCTTCCATATCTCATTATCTCATTATCTCATTATCCCAATATCTTGTATCTTGTATCTTTTATCTTGTATCTTTCATCTCGTATCTTGTATCTTGATTGCCCTGGGGGGATATGGTATAATCATCCCAAAGATAGCCAACAAGGAAGATGCTTATGAAAAACACGACCAAAACCCATCCCCCTCATGCGCTGCGAGGGATGCTTCGGGAATATGCCTGGCTGGGGCGGTACACCGTTCACTACAAAAAGGAAGTGCTGTGGTATGTGCTCACCGGTATTTTGGGTACGGTGGTCAGCCTGGCGGGCAGTATTTTAAGTAAATACATCATTGATACGGTCACGGGCTTCCGGACCAGCGGGATTGTGACGGCTGTGATATTTTTCATACTGATGCAGCTGCTTCAGATCCTGATCCGTGCCATTTCCAGCCGGATCAGCACCAAGGTCAGTATCCGGGTCAATCAGCAGATCACGGCCCAGGTTTATGACAAGCTTCTGGACACGGACTGGGAGGCACTGTCCGCCTACCATTCCGGCGACCTGCTCACCCGGCTGGCAGGGGATGTATCCACCGTTTCTTCCAGCGTATTGGGCTGGTTTCCGGAGCTGTTTACAAGGATCCTGCAATTTGCCGGAACCTTGGGTGTGATCTTGTATTACGATGCCACCCTGGCACTGTTAGCCCTGCTCAGCGCCCCGGTGACTCTGCTCATGAGCCGGTATGTACTGCGGATGATGCGCCACCACAATCAGAAAATGCGCCAGCTGACCAGTCAGATGACGGTGTTCAACGAGGAATCCTTTCAGAATATCCAGCTGATCAAATCCTTTGACCGCACCGATGCCTATCGGCAAAAACACCGCGCTCTGCAGGAGGAATACCGAAAGACCTCCATGGATTTTAACCGCTTTTCCATCCACAAGAACACCATCTTGTCCCTGGTGGGTACGGTGGTGGCGGTGGGCTGCTTCTGCTGGAGTGTGTACCGCCTTTGGACGGGGCATATTACCTACGGCACCATGACTCTGTTTCTGCAGCTTTCTGCCACGTTGACCGCGTCCTTCTCTGCGATAGCGGGACTGATCCCCGGTGCCATCAGCGCGGCCACAGCCGCCGGGCGGATCATGGCCCTTATGGAGCTGCCTGGGGAAGACCGATCCGGTTCAGATGCCGCGGAAGCCTTTATCAGCGCCCACGGTGGGGAAGCACTGTCTGTGAGGGCGCAGGGGATCTGCTACAGCTACGAAGACGGGATCCAGGTACTGCGCCATAGCGATTTTTCAGCGGATCCGGGAAGCATTGTGGCGGTGGTAGGCCCCTCGGGAGAGGGCAAGACCACGTTGCTGCGGCTGCTTTTGGGGATCGTCCGTCCCAAGGAGGGGACGTTGGAGCTGTATGCCGAAAATGGCGACCGGGTCCCGGTGTCTGCCAACACACGGGCGCTGTTTTCCTATGTACCCCAGGGAAATACCCTCTTTTCCGGCACGATCCGGGAGAATCTTCTCATGATCCGCCCGGAGGCCACGGATCAGGAGCTTCAGGAGGCCCTGGAGCTGGCCTGTGCAAGGGAGTTTGTGGAGGTGCTGCCTCTGGGACTGGATACGCCGGTACGGGAGCAGGGAGGCGGCTTCTCGGAAGGACAGCTGCAGAGGCTCTGTATTGCCAGAGCCCTGCTGTCCCAGGCACCGATCCTTTTGATGGACGAAGCCACCAGCGCCCTGGACATGCAGACGGAGCGGAAGGTTCTGGAAAACATCCGGAAGGTCCAAAAGGGCCGCACCTGCATCATTACCACCCATCGGCCCAGTGTTTTGGAGATCAGCCATCAGGTCTACCGGATCCAAGACGACCAGATCAAGAGAGAAGAGATCAGATAGAAGATAGAAGATATTGGGATATTGAGATAATGAGATATGAAAGATATCCGCAGCTTCTTCGTAGGGAACGGCATCCTGTTGCGGTGCCCGGTGCTCTCCTTGGCGCGAACGCCTGCGTCGATCACCGACCGCTGCCCTGCGCTCGAGTCGCTGTATCCGTCACAGGCGGCGCTCCTCTCGCTTACCTCGGCGTTCCGACCGCGAAGCGGCTCGGTACAAGTCAATGGGTGCAGCAGGAAAGATTTTTGCCCATCGAGGTCAAAAATCTTTTCGGAACGCTGAGGGCAGCGTTCCCTACGATGCCCCGAAATGACAGATCCCGTAGGTCATATCTCATTATCTCAATATCCCAATATCCCAATATCTTGTATCTCGTATCTTGTATCTTGTATCTTGCCGGTATGGATTGTCACCAGACCGTTGTATGGTAATTGTTCAGCACGAAGCCGCAGACCTCCGGGGAGCTTTGGCGCAGGCGGTCCAGGCCTGTGTTGATGGAGGCGGTGGGCATGAAGTCTGCCCGGGCTACCAAAATGGCGGTGTCTGCCATGGTGGCGATATTTTCCGCATCTGCCGCCGCCAGCATGGGAGGTGTATCCAGGATCACATAGTCTGCCTGGGTGCGCAGGGTATCGATCAGCTGGGACAGCTTTCCGTTATTCATAAGCTTGGTGATGCTTCTGCCGGTATTTTGGCTGATGCCCAGGGTGAAGCCGTATTTCTTGACCGGAGTCAGGCAGGCTTCGGGGTCGGCATCCTCCTGGGTCAGATAATGGGTGAGGGTCCGGGTAGGGTCTGCCGGGATCTCAAAGATCTTGTGCAGGGAGGGCTTGCGGAAATCGCAGTCCAACAGGATCACCCGGCGGTTTTTTCCGGCCATTGCCAGGGCCAAATTGGCGGCAACGGTGGATTTGCCCTCGTTTTCGCCTACGCTGGTGACCAAAATCACCTTTTGCTTCCGCTTTCTTGCGTGGTATTCCAAAGCAGAGCAAAGGCTTAAATTGTCTTCGATAAAATGTCTGCTGATCAGGGGACTGGTGATCAGGGGCGCTGTATTCTTCCTCCGCCACTTGGCGCGGAGGGTTTTATTTTTTTCCTCATGGGCTATGGTGCGCAGAAGCCGGGCATCGATCTTTCGCCGGGCGGCTTTCGGGGTTTTCACAGTGTCCCGGAGCAGGTACAGCCCTGTGATCCATGCGCCGCTGAGAAAGACTGCCAGGATCAGTACCACAGGGTAGTGCTTTCGCAACTCCAAAGGATTGGAGGGGACAACGGGGACCACCGGGTCCTTGATGACCTCCAGCTGGGCGTTGGAGAAGAGATAATCGGAGATATCGCTGTAATTGTCCACCACCAGATTCAGCGCCCGGAAGGAAAGATCCGGCTCGGGGGAGGTGACTGTGACAATGAACAGGTTTGTTTGGGGAATGGTGGTGACATTGATGGTTCCGTCAAATTCCTGGTCGGGAAGCTGCTGCTGGATCTTTTCCCGGAGGACATTGCTTTGAAATACCTCCACAAATACCGTTGCCATGCTCTGGGTGGTGGTCAGGGAATTGTAGGCACTGGTGCTGTCCTTGGCGCTGACCATAAACGTGGCAGAGGAGGTGTATTCCGGGACGTAGGTCATTCTGGAAAAGCTTGTATAGCAGAGCAATGCGCTGACACACAGAGCCCCAATGATCCACAGGTTCTTCAGAAAGGTCTTGACCAGACCGTGGGGATTGATCTCGCTGAGCTGTATGGCCTTATCCTGCATTTGCCCCACTCCTTTCTGTGACCACTACGGTCAGTGCGTTGCAGCCGGTGAGGATCCCGTCATCGTAATGGTAAAGCAGCTGATATGCGCCGGGAGTATCGGTATCCAAAAGCCCCTGGATCTGCACTTGGGAAGTTTCCAAAGGCTGGGCGTTCCGGTCGGTCACCGCCACCAGATATTTGTGAGGGTCGAAGGCAGCTCCCTGGGGGAGATAGACAATGTAATCATGCAGCAATACCGTGGCGGTGGGCTCCTTGGCCTGATAGGTGACCCAAAGGGTGATCTGGGCAGTATCGCCGCAGGAATTGGCTACCTCCAGCAGGACCGGGTAATTGCCCACGGAGTAATTGTTGACCATATTGGAGACCACCCGGATCCTGTCGGAGATATCTCCGTCAATGCAGTCCTGGACATGAACATGGTCCAGCAGATCAAAGGAATTGCCCACGGTATATACAGGGGCTTTGTCCAGGGTGAACCGGGGTGGGACGTAGTCGGTATAGTGGACCCGCCGGGTGAGCGTAGCAGAATTGTTGTGGCTGTCGAAGACCACATATTTTACATTTACCGTACCCGGCTCCAAAAAATGGGACATAGAGGCCACCATGATCCGGTCCGTCAGGTCCCCATCTGTGGCATCCTGGGCGGTCAAGCCCCGGAAAATCGCCTCCGCAGGATCGTCTACACTGATCTGCAGCTGCTTTTCAGTGGCGGTCAGCTTGGGGTAGTCAGTATTCAGATTGCCGTAATAGCGATGGCTTTCCCAGGCGGCAAAAACCAGGCTGAATACGAATACGATCACAGTAAACATTCGCAGAAATCGCATACTACATCTTCTTTCTATCGTACATCAATAACGCCTTCCCCCTCGGGAAAAGGCTTTTCCGCTTCGCGGAGCGGGCCGTCGAGGCGCCGGCCCCTACAGTGCGTTCGTTCGCAAGGCCATTTGTTGCCGTGGCGATCCGTCATCACTTTGCACTTTGCATTTTGCATTTTGCATTCCATTACACCCCACATCCGCCCCTTCGGGGCACCTTCTCCCCAGGGAGAAGGCTTTTTACAGCGGTTGATCGTGGAGAATGCGCCGGGGGATTTCTTCCATAAGGCTTTGGGCGTAGTGGCGGGAATAGTGGACACACAGGTGGTCGTACACATCCAAAAGGTAATTACTGCGCCGGTTTAGCCCGTGGGCATCGCTGGCGATGCAGGCCACCAGTCCCTTTTGCAGCAGAAATGCTGCGGTTTCCCGGATGGATCTTCCGTGATTTCCCAGAATGCTCTCCCCGGTAATTTGGATATGGCAGCCCATATCCAGCCAGGAGGCCACGGTCCAGGGATCCCGGATCACGGATGCATATCGCTCCGGGTGGGCAACCAGCGGCACATAGCCCCGGTCTAAAACACTTTGCAGGAGGGTCTCGCAGGCGGCAGCTTCCAGGCTTCCGGGCAGCTCTGTCAGAAGATACCGGCTGTCGTTGAGAGTGGGGAGGCTGCCCGGGGACAGGGGCTCGGTAACCAGCACCTCGGCACCCAAAACCAATTCCACGGGGATCTGCGCAGCAGCCTGCCGCAGTCGGCAGAACCGCTGGCGCAGATCGGTCAGAAGCGCGGTATTTGTTCCCTGTGCATTCCAGTGGGGGGTCGCCGCCAGGAGGCTCACCTCGCTGGCAGCGGCGTTTTGCAGCATTTGCAGGGCATATTCCATATTCGCCGCCCCGTCATCCACACCGGGCAGCACATGGGTATGCAGATCACACAGTTTCATGGGCATCACTCTTTATGGGCGGCATATTTGCCGGTTTTCTCCTCGCCATAGCCACCGTAACGGTAGCTGTTGCCATAACCGTAGCCGTAACCGTAGCCATAGCCATAGCCGTAGCCGTAGCCGGTGATGCCGGAGCGGATGCCGTTGAGGACACAGCCTAAGATCCGGGCCTCAAACTGGTCAAGGTCTTCAAAACAGTTCATAATATTGGGCAGCTTGGCATGATCCTGACGGATCACATACAAAATCCCCTCTGCCTGCTCTGCCAAAAATGCCACCTGCTCCAAATTTTCGCAAGGGGGCGCATCCAGCAGCACATAGTCGGCTTTCTCCCGGAGGGCGGTGAGCAGCTTTGCCAGGGGCTCAGCGACCATGGACTGCTCTCTGGGGGTCAGGGGTCTGTCACAGCGCAGCAGACATACACTGCCCGCTACCATTTGGCAGGTTACCTCCTGTACGGAGCTATTTCCCAGCAGATATTGCTCAAACCCTGTGCCACCGATGCCGGGATGGGAGAAATCACCGTCTATCAGGACCACACGCTTTCCCTGATCGGACAGGACCTGGGCAAGGCTTTGGGCTACGGTGGAGGTGCCTTCTGCAGAGGTTGTGGCGGTGATCAAAAGGATTTTTTTATCTTCCATGACCCGGGTGGTCTGCAGGGCCAGTCCCCGGAGGCTCTCCTTAAAGGGGCTTCCCACCTTGGTGTTGTGGATGGAAAGATTCTGCATTTTCCGGTTCCGTTTGGGGGTCACCAGGGGAATGCTGCCCAGGCAGGTGCTGTGCAGCTTTTGGGTGATATCCGTTTCCTTGCGCACAGTATTGCGCAGAAGGGCATGGATCAGGATCACCATCAGTCCGATCAGGAAGCCCCCCATACAGCCTGTGGCAGAAGACCGCAGATACTGGGTGCTGTTGTAGGGTTCTTCGGGAAATTCCGGATGGTCGATCATATTCAGCTGGGTCCTGCCGATGACGTATTCTGCCACGGCAGGGTAGTTTTTTACCAGGGACAGCAGAATGTCATAAGCCGCCTGGGGGTCATAGCTTGTGACGCTGAGGGTAAAGAGGTTGGAGTTTTCGATCACCTCAGCACTGGGCGTGCCGGACAGAAACTCCACACCCAGGTCCGCCTTTACCCGGTCCAAAAGCAGATCGCTGTCTAAAAGGAAGGGGAAGGTCAGGGCCATTTGGGAGGCGGTTTGATTATCGTAGAAGAAGGTATAGCCCCCCTGGGTGGTGTAGGTCTCCACGGTAAAGGTGGCTTCTGCCTTGTACATGGGCTGATAGGCCTTTACGGCAATGGCCAGGGTGCTGACGCCAAAGAGCACTGCAAGCACTGCCGCCAGCCACCAAAGCTTACAGAAGCTTCGCAGGAAGTCCCGCCATACAACGGAAGGCTCTTTTCTGCCCGATTCCTCCGGGGGATTTTTTTGTTTGGTATCTGGTGTCATGGTGTTTTATTCCTCCAGTAGCTGGGCTTTGCGCAGGTTATCCAAAAATTCCTGAATATCCGCCTGGGCTTCCTCGGCGGTGACGATAAAGGCATCGGTCACGGCGGTGACAATGGCGGAAAGGGTGGTATCCTGCTCCAAAGACTTCCAGATCACCCGGCTCACATCGTTGAGCAGGATCATGCCGTTGAAGCGGCGGGCAGTCTGCCCCACGGGAATGGCCATCACACTGTCCATCACCTGACGCACAACAAATTCTCCGCGTAATTTCATGGGATCACACCTCAGGAATCGTAGGTCAGCACCATGACCACACGGCTGGTCTGACTGGTATAGTGGGAGGGCTGAACGGTGACCGCAGAGCCGGCAGCCAGCCGGGTGATGCGCACCGTAAAGGCGATGCCGCCCACATAGATGCCCTCGTCTTCCATATAGTACTTATAAAACACCCGGACGGTGGGGATGGTACGGTCCGTCAGATTCCGGATGGTCAGGGTGTTGTCACCGTTATCGGTGACCTGGACCTGCTCCTCGGACATCTGCATATCCGCCCGCTGGACCACCAGCGCCTTGGAAGACTCGGCCTGCCCCTCGGGAATGGCCTTGCCGGAGCGCTCCTGGACCACCAGCCGCTCCCCCACGGGCAGGGCCGTAATATCAAAATACAGGGAGTCGCTGCCGTATTGGACCTGGATCTGGGTGTACTCTACGGGGTAGCTGCCCTTGTTTTCCACCAAAAGCATGGCAACCTCCTGGGTATGGGCATTGCTGCCGTCCTCCACAAAGGCGCCGGTATAGGGATCCAGCTTCTGGATCTCAAGACCGTAGCCGGGGACCTGGCAGGGGAAGGAAATGCCCACCTCGCCGGTTTCGGGGTCTTTTTCCGTGGGCAGCTCCACAGAGGAGGGAAGATCCTCAGGAGGCTCTACGGGGGTATCCATCGGTTCGGTGCTTTCGGTGGTTTCGGTGGTGGCTTCTGTGGGATCGGTCACAATGGGGTCGGTGGTGTCCGCTGTGGCGGCTTGGGTGGGGGACTGGGTCACCCCGGTGACCGGAGGCGTGGACTGTCCGTCCAGCAGCCAGGCTACCAGCGCCACTACGATCAAAAGGATCAAACAGGCAATTCCAATGAGTGCATTGCGGGTGTTTTTCTTCACAGCATTTCCTCCTTTACACGGTTGCATTGGGATGGGTATGCATGCATCATTTGGCAGCGGTATTGGGGAACCTCCCGGAAATTTCCGCTTTCGGTGATCACCATGGCGGCGCAGGCACGGCAGATATCCTTGGCACTGCAGCTTGCGCACTGGGACGGCAGACGGATGGCCGCGGCGGCAGCCTTGACCGCCTCCCAGGCGGTGAGGAAGGGGATCTCAAAGACATTGGGGGCAGTTTCCACCGGGAACATGCCGCAGGGGGTCAGATGCCCCTGCCAGGTGACCCAAAAGCTGCATTTTCCTGCCCGACAGCGGATCCCCTCCTCCAATTCGGGGCAATCCGACTGGGAAGGGGGGAGGTTGTTCTCCGTTTTGGCGGCGAAGGCCTCCTTCCCCAGGGTCAGATAGTCTGCATAGGCCATGTAGTAGGCCGCCTCCTCCGGGGAGAGGCGATCGTTCTGCCCGATGAGGTCGGGATTTTTGCGCATGGGGGGGAACAGATAGGTGGCGACCTGAATCACAAGGCCATGGGCTTTGGCAAAGGCCACCATTTGGGGAAGCTCCCGGGCGTTGTGGGGGGTCAGGGTGCAGTTGAGCTTGACGGTGATCCCTGCCTTCTGCAAAAGCCCGATGGCACGGCACACCTGGGTAAAGCCCTTGGGATTGCCGCAGAGCCTGGCGTAGGTCTCGTCGGACGCGCCGTAAAGGCTGAGATTGACCCGGACGGGCGGACAGTTTTGCAGCCAGGCTACGGTTTCTTCGTCAATCAGCGTGCCGTTGGAGTTGAGGGTGATGAGAAGACCCATCTGGTGCAGTCCCTCCAGGATCTGCCGAAACTGAGGGTGCAAGAAGGGCTCGCCACCGGTGAGTAACAAATAGAGCATACCCCCGTCCCGGGCCTGCCGGCCCAGCTCCAGCCATTGCCGGGCGGTCGCCAAAGGACCCAGGGCGGCCTGCTCCCGGTGGGACAAGCGGACATAGCACATTTTACAGTCCATATTGCATACCGGGGTCAGCTCAAAGGTCCCACTCAGGGGAACCCCTGCGGCAGATGCCTTCCGGTAGAGATATTCGGTTATGGGAGGCATCACGGGCTGGGTGTTCATAGGGATAGTCCTTTCTTCAAAAGCCGGACGGCACTGGCATGGGGGACACAGTTCAGGCCGTAGACGGGGATCCGGGCAAGAAGCTCCAAGCACAGATCGGTGGCATCGGCGGTAAATTCCCGGTCCCACCGGTGCAGGGACAGCTCCGGATAGAGCATCGGGAAGGCCTGGGCAGGGGAGAGGGGTTCCAGGCGGTTTTCTTCTGCCTGACCCAAAACCACGATGGCCTTCAGGGGCGCGCAGGCATTTTGGTAGATACCGGAGGTCCCGGCATAGGGAGAGCCGTAGGCAAGCCACCGGGAATCGTGCTTGCGCAGAACCGCGCGGTCGCCGTTGAGGATATGGGCGTTCAAATGGGTTTTCCAAAGGTCCGCCTGGGTGGACTTGCCCACCCCGGAGGGACCGGTGAAGGCAATGGCCTGACCGGCGTATTCTATCAGTGAAGCATGGAGCAGCAAACCGTTGTGCCGCAGCAGCAGAGTTTCCAAGCCAATACGGTTGAAGATCCCGGAGCTGCCTGTAAACCAGGAAAGATAGTCAGGCAGGACCTCCATCAGGATATTTCCGTTTGCAAAATGCTGAGTTACTGCAAAGGCAGGCCCCTGGGGCGCCTGGCAGTGAAACACACGCATGGTATGATCCTTGTGATCATAGTATTCAAGCCCGTGCCGGATCCCGTCCCGGGCAGGGGAGGGCAGCACGGGACTTACCTGCAAGGTTACGGTGCAGTCGGGGGAAGTATGGGGAGCGGTCAAAAAGGGCCGCAAACGCTCCGACACGGTGATCGGATGGGGCGTGCGCAGGAGAATGGACAGCCCCGCAAGGGACAAGAAGTAGTCGTTCATAATATTTCAGTGTAAAGTGCAAATTGATCCAATACGCAGTATATAATTGATAGTTGACAATTGTCAATTGTCAATTAGAGAACCGTAGGGAACGCCGGCGTTCCGACCGCGAAGCGGCAGTGCGGCATTAACAAAATCGGTGCATCGAGCCCCGATTTTGTTTCGGAACGCTGAGGGCAGCGTTCCCTACAGAGCCCCGAAATGACATATTCCGCTCCCGGTGGGGGGCGAGCCCCCCACCGGACAGATCAGGAACGGAAGATATAGTTGCCTTCGTTGGGGTTATTGTAGCAGGCGAAGCCCATGCTTTCGCCGTCGAGCATACAGTTGGTTCCGGCAATGAAGACGGTGGTGCCGCCGCCCAGGTCCCAGACACAGCTGCCGGGGTCGTTAAAGTTCAGCTGGTCCTTGGGAATGGAGTCGGCACAGTCCCGGGATCCCGACTGGGTGAGGGAGAACATCTCAAAGCTCAGCCTGGGTTTTCTGTATTCAGATTTCAAGTTCTCGCCTCCTTAGTTAGTTTCCAGCCACTGACGGACAGTGGTAAACAGGGTATTGGCAAACGCGGCATTGGCCTGGGCCTGCTCCTGGGCAGAGGGGATCTGCTCCTCGGGCATTACGGGAGGAACTTCCTCGGCGGGCTTTTGGCTCAGGTAGGTGGTAAATTCACCCATCAGCGCCACCGCCTCCGTGTCCTTCACGGGGAGGATGCCGCCGTTTTCGGCAGGCATCTTCAGGCTGGTGGTGCGCAGATTGGTAATACTCAGGATTGCACCGTCTGTATTGCCGTTTTGGATCACGATGTAGCCGTCCACCGGGGTGACCTGGTAGTAAAGATCCGTGGTGTGGGACAGGGTGATGGCGGTGGGGTCAGCCTGGGTGATACCGCTGACATTGGCGGTGACGGGACTGCCCGTCAGGCTCTTCAGGCCCACATAATAGGTATTGCTCTCGTCCACATGGAGGACGACGGCCTGTCCGGCACTGAGGTAGACCTCGTTCTTGGGACCGTAGGTCTCGAATGTACCGATGGTGTAGGTGGGGACAGCGGTACCGGTGGTATCGCCCTCGCTTCCCTGACCCTCCTGGATCCAGTCGATAAATACAGCGCCGGCCTTGCCGCCCAGGGCATCGGGCAGACCCGTATTGAAGTCGCCGTAGTCCAGCAGAATGTCACGGACCTCGGTGAAGATGGCGTTGGTCTCCAGGCCGTAGGCCTCCTTCACCACGTTATCCAGGTAATTGGTGGTCCTGCCCAGGGGATTGTAGATGCGCACGCCGTCGATATAGTACTCGTACCGCTTTTCGGCGGTGGCAGTGGCGGCGGCGGTGGCGATCAGCTTCAGCTTGTAGGTGCCGTAGGGCAGCATGGTGAAGGATACGGAGGGAATGTGGTAGTAGTCGCCGGACATGGCCAGGTTATCGATGGCGATGCTCTGGACCATGGGGGCAGAGCCGGTGTCATTTTGCTGGGTCAGCACTGCCACCACCATGCCGGAGCTGGCATTGGTACGGGTGTACACATCCACACCGGTTCCCGTGAAGGTAAACTCTGCGGAGGCACCCATTTCCTTGTTCAGACCCGTTACATGGGCGCTGCCGTCGGTGAAGGTCAGGTCATCTTCCAGAGAATCGGTCCAGCCGTGGACGTCACCGTAGGGGCTGGATTCGATATGCTCCGGAACCTCGGTGTTCTGCCCGGCATCGGAATTAGCGATCTCCTGCCAGGCACCGGTGAAGGTGAAGCCCTGGATGCCGTTTTGGGTGGCATCCTCGGTAGTAATAAAGGAGTCCTCATAATAGATGTTGTTGGCAGGGATCACCGTGACCTTGTTCCACAGATTGCCGTTTTCGTTGGCATCCTGGGCGAGGACGGTCTTTCTCCAGGTGTTGCCGAACACATAGAACTGGTCGAAATTGCCCCAGTTCATAGAGGTGGGCTGGTAGCTGACCTGCTCATTTTCGATCTTTACATTGCCGAACAGGGTATTGCCATAGGGATTTTCCTTGCCATTTGCGGTATTGGGGGCGGCGGGATCGAACCAGTTCATGCCGTTTTCGATATTGCAGTCCACATGGATGGGGGTGGCATCCTTGCCGTCCTCATCGTCAAAATACCAGCCGGAGAGGTCAAATTCCTTGCCGTAGTCCAGCACGTATGCCCGTTCCACGAAAATGGTGGTGGGCTGGTCGAAGGGCAGCAGCAGCTCCCGCTGACCGAACTCGTCGGCAGGCAGCCACAGACCGGAACTGTTCTCGTTGGTCTGGGTGGAGCGGCCCCACTGGACTTCATCGGTGGCCTCTACCCGGGTGATGGTCACGATCATCTTGTAGCCCGTGGGCTTGGTCTCGTTGATGTACCACTGGGAGAAGTTATAGCCGGTAATGTCCACCGTATGAGGATGATAGGGGATCTCACCATTGGGATCGGTGGGGTTTTCCGCGTCCAGGTTGTAAACCAGGATGGAAACGCCGTTTTCTTCGTTGGTTTTTACGGTCTCACCGCTGGAAAGCTCCAGCACAGTCAGGTCATCCTGAAGCACCGGCTCACCCGTTTCGTCCACTTCCCAGAGGATCTCATCGGTCTGCAGATCCAAAGTACCCTCCTGCAGGCCTACGGTGATCACCGTTCCGTCGGTGAGGACCAGGCCCTGGTTCATGATATCCCGCAAAATGGTGTCAGGATCCAGGATGATCTCCGTGGTGATCTTGGTGGTGATATCCCGCAGGACGTTTTCAAAGTATTCCTTCAGGTGGGAGGCACTTTCCGTGGTGGAATAGTAGCCGGAGTAGGGGGTTTCCGCATAGCCGCCGGCACGTTGATAGATGGTGGTGCTGCCCACCTGACCGGAGTTATTAACCGTGGGATTGGAGGTGGTGGTGACCTGGTAATTGGTAGAGCCTACCTTATAGTACCAGCAGTACCGGTAGGTCCAGCTGCCGCTGACCCGCACATAGCCGTATTGCAGCTCGTAGTAATTGTTATTGCTGCGTACATAGAAGGTGCCGTCATTTTTCAGGGCAGTGCCGCTCTTGGCTACGGCGTAGGAGGCGGCGGCCTTGATGTCATCCATGGACTGGGCACTGGGGTAGTTGGAGGACAGGGCGTTCATATAGTAGGCCGCTTCGCTGGTGGAGTCCACACCGGCGCTCTCATACAGACCGATGGTGTACACATAGGCACCGTAGGTGTTCTTGGCGATATAGGCCTGGGCAATGGCGTTGTTGGCCTCGGTGACGGCCTGCTGATAGTACTCGTCGCCGCTGCTGTTATCAAAGCCCATGTAGCCGGGTTCACCGTCGGTGAACATCAGCACCAGCCGGACACGGCCTTCGCTGGGATCTACGGGGGTGGCCTTGAGGACCTCGTTTGCCATCTCCATGCCGTAGCTGGCACGGGTGGCACCGTCAGCACCCAAAGACTGGGTGGCCGTCAGAAGCCCGGGGTTGGTGCCGCCGGAACCGGCCGCACCCACGGAAACGGGGATCAAAGCATCCTGATAGATGCTCTGCTGGAAGCTGTCACCGGTGGTCTCCTGCCGGGTATAGACACCCTCGTGACCGTCAAAGGGGGTATAGGCAGAGCCAACGCCGTAGGCGTGGATCTGTCGGGGCTCGGTGCCGTAGCGGTGGGTCCATACGTCCGTATGGTAGGTGAAGAACCGGTCGTCGGAGTAGAGCTTCTTGTCGCCGTACAGCCACAGACCGCTGCTGTTTCGGGTCAGCTCCACGAAGCTGCCCACGTTCTGCTCGTTGTACACATAGCCGAATACGGTCTGCCCCTGCAGCAGCGCCACACGGGCCTGCTCCTCGTCGATCAGGTGGCGGTACTCGTCATGGTGGGTCAGAAGCAGGTACACATCCTCCCCGTCTACGGTGACCTTGGTGTAGTAGATGCCGTCGGCGGTCATGGTGGAGGGATCGGCCAGCTCCGTATAGTTAAAGCCGTTGACATTGTACAGGTGGAACTCACCGTTGGAGTCGAAGACACCGGTGTTGATCCAGCTGTCGGTTTCCTTGCCGCCGGTGGCCTTCACCGGGTCGGAGCTGTGAGCATCGGTTTCGTTACAGGCATAGCCCACGATGGCGATCCGGTGGTCCACCTCGTTATGGCGGCCGTGGTCAGCCAGGGATACCACAAAGCTGTCCACCGCACCCTGCAGAGCGTTCAGGTATTCAAAATTGTTCTCTGCCAGAGAACCGGACTGGTCCAGAACCATCACGATATCCAAAGGCGTATTCTGCTGGATCAGGGTGGTGATGGGGTTATCCTTGGTGTGGATATCCATGGTGATGGTATAGGTGCCGTTATCCTCCAGCACCGCGGATTTATTGATCTCCAGATTGCTCTCCACCTGCTCGGTGTAGCCGTCGGAGCCGTCAGGCAGGTAGTAGATGACCATGAGGTTTTTGGTGGGATCGTCGCTGACGGTCATGGTGGGGTTGTCGGCCCGGTCCACATACTGACCGGAGGTCCAGGCACCGGCATACACATAGCCGTCCAAGGCCAAAGCCTTGTCTGCCGCCACCACCACATCTCCCAACGCCGCACCGGAGATGGCCTGGGCACCGTGGAGGACCTTATCGGTGTTCAGCTCCAGGTGGCGGACGGTATAGTCTGTGCCGGTGAGCTTCTCCCACTGAGCGGTCAGGGTGATGGGCTGGGACAGGGTGTTGCCCACGTGGACGGTGCCGTTGTCGATATAGACCTCGTTGGTCTCGGTGGTGGTCCAGCCCGTGAACACATAGCCCTCCCGATAGGGGTAGGCGGTGAACGCATCGGCATAGCTCCAGGTGTGCATATGCACATAGCGCTCATTGCCGGTGCCGTCATCCACATGGAAATCCTCCAGACCGTGAACGGGGGTGGCAGGATCGTCGCCCAGGTTCAGATCCAGGATCACGGGATACTGCTTGGGGACCAGGGTCACCTTCAGGGGGACACCCTCCTGGCTGATCTGATTCAGGTAGTTATTGGAGGGGCCGTAATGGATGGTGAAGGGGCTGTCGTCGGTGTATTCGCTGCCTTCTTCCATATAAGCGCCTTCCACATTGTTGCCGTAGAGCTTGTAGACCTGAGCTTGGTATTCATAAAGGGTGCCGTTGGTGTGCCAGTTCCACACATCCTCGGAGGGGGTGACCTCGTCGCCCAAGGGCGTACTGTTGCCGGTGGAGGGGTGGATGGTCACGGGAACACCGAAGGGATCTACGGTGTGCTGGGAGATCACCTGATAGTTGTGGACATCGCCCAGATCCCGGTAGAGGATCTGTACCAATGCGCCGGTGGGCCGCAGATCGTGCTGGATCTGAGAGGCATCCACCCAAATGGTTTGGGGATAGCAGTCCGGGGCGATGGCCAGGTGGATATCCACCTCACCGGTGGCCGCCACTTCGTCAACCAAAACCAGGGCTTCTTCGGCGGTAAAGGTGTCGTCCTGATCGTTATCGTAGGTGCTGGTATAGTTCAGGCACAGTACCTCGATGCGGTACTGGGTGCCATCGTTGGGAAGACCCAGGAACTCGTAGGCACCGGTACCCTCGGGTACATCGGCTTCGGCTATGGTGTAGACGATGGGAACCTTTTGAGAGTCAATGGCCTTGAAGGTGTCGCCTACCTGCTTTTGCAGGACCACCATCACTTCCACGGCCCGGTCTGTATGGGGGATGAGCGCCAGCTTGCCGTCCTGCAGGTAGCCGGCATCCACATGGACCATGCCGAACAGGTTGAGGTTTTCGTTGTAGCGGGCGTAATAGGTCACGTTTTCCGTCAGAAGCTGACCGGAGAGGTTTTCCACGGGGTTGCCCTCTGCATCGGTCCAGCAGATAAACAGCTTGTCATCTGCGTTGGGGACAGCGGTGTAGCTGTTCAGATCCGGATACCGATACTGGTTTTCCAGAATAATGGTTTCCTCTCCGTTGACCAGACCTGCACCGGCATCAAAGGTGACGGTATAGGGGTTTACGGAAACGGTGATCACGGGCATACCGTTCTGCTCGTCGGAGGAGGCGTTATAGTAAGCACCGTAGTAGGGGGTATGGGTATTTTCCGGATAGGTGGGCTGCTTGCCGGTGCCGCCCTCCACATCGGGACCGATGGTCACTGTGGCGGTGTAAAGGCCGGTGTCGTTGGGACGGTAGGTGTCCAGGTCGCCGGAGGCGTGGACGATGGTGCCGTCAGGAAGGACAAAGGAGGTGACCTCCACCCGGTAGACATAGGGAATGCCCTCACTTTCGGGCCAGTATTGCCATACGGGGTAGGAGCCGGTGCCCTTGCCGTCTACAAGGGGGACGGAGACGGGAATGCCGGTAGTGCCTTCCTGCTGAGGGATGGTGTGCCAGCCCAGAACGCCGTCCTTTTCACCCCAGTAGAGGAGCTTCACGTTCACGGACTGGGGCTCCAGGCCTTCGTACCGGGGATCTACTGCTACCTGGAAGTCCAGGTCGAAGCTGCTGGGGTCATAGGTCATGACAATGTCGATGACCTGGTCGGCATCATGCTCACCGGAGTGGGTGACCTGCATATCGTAATGGGATTTGGCGGCGGTGGCATGGTAGTGGCTCAGGGGAAGGTCTGTAAAGGTGTAGGTGTAGGTGGTGGTTTTGGTCAACTCGTCGTAACGGTAGCTGGGGCTGGTTTTGTCAAAGCTCAGCTCCTGCACAGGCAGGTTCGATTGGTTGACATACTGCAAAAGGGCCATGGAGACCGCATGCTTGTTGCCCTCCGGGTTGGCGCCGCCGGTGGCGGAGGTGTGATGCAGGGTGATGTTGACGGTGACGGAAATGGTCTTCTCCCACAGGGCGGTGAGGACCATAGTCCGATCCAAGGAGGCGGTGATGAGGCTTCCCGGGGCGTAGACATTGCCCAGGTCATCCTGCCAGCCCAAAAAGCGGTTGCCTGCCAGGGTGGGGACAGCCTCGGGGGCGATCACGGTCTCACCGGCATGGTAATGGGCTTCCGCGGGGGCTTCTCCGGAGAAGCTGCCGCCTGCGGCATCAAAGCGCACACTGTAGTGGACACATTCGGTGCCGCCGTCCTGGTTATAAATGATGGCCTTGTGACCGTGGACCTCCTCATAGGCCCCGTCGCCAACCTGGGCGTAGATCACATAGGTGCCGTTTTCCGCGACCTTGGCGCTGTATGTACCGTCGGCTTTGCGGTGCAGGGGAATGTAAGTGCCGTCGCCCCCTTCCAGCTGGGCGAAGAACTGCTTGTCCTGACCGCTGATCACGTCCACATCTGTGGGAACGCCGTCCAAATAGGTGATCATGGACACGGTATGCTTGGTCTGCTGATACCACTGGGCATAAAGGGTAACGTCACCGGTGACGGTGATGACCTCATCGGGCTTGTACTCCGTGCCGGAGCCGTCTGCGGCAGTGTTCCAGCACTGGAACAGGTAGGTATCCTCGCCTGCATCTATCCGCAGGTCCTCGCTGGGTCTGCGGACGGTATGTTCTTCACCGGGGGAGAGCATGGTGGCGTTTTCCGGCAGCGTACCGGCGTTGGAGCCGTTTCCGTCGTAGATCACATCGTAGCCCACCACATGCTCGGTCAGCTTATACAGATACACAGTGGAGGAGGAATTGCTTCTGCTCCAGCTGGAATTGCTGTAGCGCAGATAGTAGGTGTTCCACCAGGCGGTGTAATGGATCCGGTAGGCGCCGTTTCCGACGTTCGTGAAGGTCAGGGTGTTGTCGGCATTGCCGCTGGAAAAGTTTCCGTCGCTGAGATTCACAGAATAATTGCCATGGGTGATGGCACCGGAGTTTTCCGCACTGAACTGGAATTGACAGTCTGCCTCGTTGGCAAACCCGGGGGCGATATAGCGAACGCCCTCTTCATCGGTCTGCACCTGCAGGGTCTGATTGTAGAAGTCCCGGTCCCAAATACTGGAGTAATGGAACCGCAGGGCATTGCCGCTGCCTGCCGTGCCGGTATTGACGATCAGATAGGTGGCACCGGGGTCGATGCCGTCCGTATCCAGCTCATACCGCTGGGTGATCTCTGCTGCCCGTGTAAGCTGCATGGGCGGAAGCAGGGAAATGACCATGCACAAAAGAAGCGCAAGGGACATGATTCTTTTGAATGGCTTCATAATAAGTCTCCTCTCCTTGAAAAACGGGGCTGAAATATGGACACGATCAGGTTAAGATCGATTGAGAAAATAACAGTTAAACTGAATTTTAAACCTTCTCCTGCTATTCCCTATATCATACCACAATTCACGAAAAAAGTATACAGATTTTTGGGGAAAATATAAAATTTTTCAGCTAAAAATCAGGGAAATTTAGCACTCTAAAAAGGCAGATTGCACAAGACCCCCTATTGTTATGCAACCAGGCTGTCATCCCGAGTTAATTGACAATTGACAATTGACAATTGTCAATTAATTAACGACGAGATACAATTAATCTATTATAAAGATTATCAAACCAGACGTTACAAAGGCGTTACATAGGGGCTGCAGCGCACTTCAAAAAATACCCATAAATCAGGAAAAGGGACTGCCGCATTAACGGCATATTGCACAAAGTGAACCATATAGAAAAGCTGTCATTCCTCCATGCGCTTTGCTGGATCGGGATGACAGCTTGTTTCCTTATGATTCCGCTAAAAATGGTTTTTGAATTGGAGCATGGCGCAGGTGGATTCCGCCCAGCTATACTGGGTCATATACTCCCCGTGAAAGGTCGGTTTTCCGGTGTCCAGATAACTGAGGTAATCACAGCTGACCCATTTGGGATCGATACGATAATAAGGCGTTTCGTGGCACAGAACATTCTCTGCGCCCACGGCCTTTAAGGAATTCTTCAAATCCAGAATAAGCTGGCGAAGATAGGCGGCGTTTTTACTGTCGTCCGTATCCTCCGGGAACAGGACCGCACAGATCTGCCTCGCCGTTACGCCGGCACCGGTGCGGTCCACCAGAACAGCCAAAAGCTCTTTTGCCTTTTTCCGCTTAAAGGGCAAGCTTTTTCCGTTGTAAAGCACCTCGAAATTTCCAAAACATTTGATGGTCAATCGTTTTTCTGTGGCCTCGACGCCCTTGATATGGTCAATTTCCTTCTGAATCGCTTCCCGGGTGATCGGCTTCATCAGATATCCGGAGACATGAAGCTGAAAAGCGGACACCGCATACTCTTCGTAGCCCGTGCAGAATATGATCTTGCAGTGTGGCTGCAGCGCAAGCAGCTTTTCGGCAAGACCCAGACCGCCGATGCCGCGCATATTGATATCAAGAAAAGCGACATCGACCGGATTTTCCGTTGCGTATGCAAGCGCCGCAGAGCAGGAGGAAAAGGCTTCTACCGTTTCAATGTCAGAAGATGCGCTTACCGCTTCCTGCAGGGTTTCCAGCATATAGATTTCGTCATCCACTGCGATTGCTTTCATACTGTCACTTCCTTTGGAATCCTAATAATTGCCTGCGTACCGGCACCGGGTTCGCTTTTTAAGATGAGATCACCGTCTACCATTGCTTTCAGCCTGCCCCGGATATTACGCAGACCCACATGCTTTTTCCCGTCGATGGGCAAGCTTGTATCAAAGCCAACCCCATCGTCTTTCACCTCGACACAAAAATGTGTGGGTGTTTCGTAAGAACGGATCACCACCGTGCCACCGGATTCCAAACGCATCAGGCCATGCTTGATCGCATTTTCCACCAGGGGCTGAACGGACAGCGCCGGAAGCACAAACGCTGTTGTTTCAACATCGTATTCAATGCTCATATCCGGGAAGCGAACTTTTTCGATATTGACGTAATACTCAACATGCTTCAGTTCCTCTGAAAAGCGAATGGGTGTCACGCTGTCAAGTTCGCTGAAATTTCCCCGGAGATACAGACTGAAGTTTCGCACCAGATTGAATGCCTTTTCGGGGTCTTTCAGACACATGCGTTCAATGGTTCCCAGGGTATTGTAAATAAAATGGGGCTGGATTTGGGAAAGCATGATCGCTACACGGCTTTCCTTCAGCTCCGCTTCGACAATATTTTTCTCGGCTTCCAGGCGACTTCTTTGTATTTCCAACTCTTTTGCTTTTTCTGCGGCGTTGATATTGCGGGGAATGACTCTGAGAACCATGACGATTGTTACAGCGAACAAAGCGACAAAAACATATTTAGACACAAGACCGCCTTTCCAAACGCCCAGGCAGGTCACAACCAGATCCACACCGAAGGCAATCAGCGGAAGCATTGCGCCAATATAAGACCAATTGTTTTTTCCCTTTTTAGAGAAATATTCTTTTACAAGACAGAAGAGCAAAACCAAATTCACGAGCATTTGCCCGACTGCCCAGTAGAACCATGTATCGTAGAAGCGCAGATCCGTGACCAACGGAATCGCAAATAACAGCGCATCTGCCGCACCCAGACAAATAACGGCGATCATGCCCGCCTTTTTGCAAGCTCCCAGAAAGCACACGATCCCCATCGCCAGGAAAAGCATATAAAAGATCATTGCGCTTCCCAAAACGATGGTATTGGAAACAATGGAGTCATTCCAGACGGAAACACCGCTTGCGCTATACACGAAGTAGATACCGGCAAACATGATCACCATGCCTAAAATCCAAATATGTCTGCTGTTTTTGATGTGGATCAACGTGGAAAGCAGCGCAATGCCAATCAGCACAAGAGAAACGATTATAAAGAAAAGCCCGGTATTCCGCTGGAATTCACCGCTTTCAAGAATCCCTTTTTCAAAATCAAGGCCGGACCAAAGCGCTACATTGGACAGCAGCTCATCGATTGCGGTTTCATTTCCAAAGCTATGGGGATTGTGGATCAGGATCTCGATCGGCTGCGCACTTTCCCCGGTAAGAGAATGGGCAAACCAATACACACCGCAAGCGGAGCTTCCGTATAAAGGATTTTCGATGTCCGTTACATAAGGTTCCTTTTCGCCCTCGTAAAAGGTCAGACTGATATGGTCGGTATAAAGCGCAATGGGCATATCACCGCTATAAATGCCAATATATTCCCCATCGGGGGTCAGCATATGAAAATTACCCCGCAGGGTGACGTCACCTTTTGTTGCCGGAATATGCGCCCCCTCTACGATTTCCTGCCACGGGCCGTCAGCAATGCGATACTCGCCATCAAAATACAGCTGCGCAACCATAGCCGGTATGGCTTGATTGCTGGTTGCATTGCCACGCCACAGCAGCAAAAGGGCTAAAAGAAGTATCAATACGGTACCAATTACCTTTAAGTACTTGTAGAAACTGTTTTTTAATTTGGGCATTTGCGTAAACCTCCCAAAGACAATCGTTTGCCTTCCCATATAGCTTATAGCACAAACCGCTTGTGAAAGCAAGCTGCGGACAGGATCGCAGGGTGGCTTTATTTTAACATTTTATATGTGAATATACAAGTACCACCGTGTTGTCATCGAATTGACAATTGACAATTGTCAATTGTCAATTAACGGGACGGGATCTGTCGTTTCCCTGGGGGTGGTGCGCTTATTTATGGCACTGTGGTTGGCTTTGCCGCAGTTTCATGTTTCTCCAGCTGATGAATCCGTAAATATCATTTGCCAGAAATGCGCCAAAGCAAACAACGACCGAAATATACTTCAGATCATAAATGCTTGCCAGCACCCACAAAACGATTAAGATAACATCATTGGCGGCATACGCCAGGGCAAAATACGGGCTTCTTCGGAAGGTAAGATATACCGCAAGAAAGCTTGTTGTGACAGATGCTGTACTCGGTACGATATTGGCAGTGTTGAAATGGACCAGAATATGGTAAAACAGGACGGTGACTGCAACGGTCATTGTCCACATCAAACCTGTTTCCAGCTTGCCAATGGTGTTTACCCTGACTTCCGCCCTGTTGCCGTTGTACGGGTTTCTCAGCCACGCTATGAGGGCAAAAACTGCCATGGGCATGGTCATGCCAAGGTAAGTGACCATTTCTCCGTAGTAGGAAAAAGTGAAGGAGATCATCCCGTATAACAAGCTGAATACGACCATCAGGAACTGTCCGAAGGGGTTTCCCTTCGCGTTGAAAATAAGGGATGTTACACCAAGGAAGGATGCCAATAATGTCAGGTAGTTTTCTCTGTCAAAAATACAAAATGACAACACGATCAGAAAAACAGAGGAACACCATAAAATAATTTCAGTTTTTGAGAAATACGCCGTGATCTTTCGATACCAACCCATAATGACCTCCCAAAAAATAAGCATCCGTATGCACATCTTCCAAGACCTAACGATGTGCAAACGAATGCTTTGCATTTCACTACCCGGTGGCAGTTATTCCATATTTTTTTCTTATTATACCACAATGCCGATATAAAGCAAGATGCTTTCACACATTTTTCATAATTTACGACGCTTTCTATGCTTTCACATACCGTGTCGTTCGGGATTGACCGATCTTCTTAATTTGTCCGTCTCTGACCATTTTGCTCAATACTGCCTCCACAGTTGTGGGGCTGACATCCGGCAAGATACTGCAAATATCCGCCTTAGAAATTGGCACTAAGCTGTTGAGGACAGTAGCTTCAATTCTTGCCATTTTTGTGATCTTCTTGCCGTGAACAACAGCAAAACGCTTATCCAGCTCTTTGTAACACATATAGAGTGTAGAGAGGAAATTCTCAATAAAGGGAATATACGAGTTTTGGTTTTCGTGCCAACCAATAGAGGATTCACGCAATGCTTCGTAATAGTACGCTTTGTAATTGTTGATCTGTTCTTCAAAGGAAACATACTTTCCTGCATCGTAGCCGTTTTTATAAAGCAAAAGCAAAGACAATAGGCGTGACATTCTGCCGTTGCCATCCCGGAAGGGGTGAATGCACAAAAAGTCAAGCACAACACAAGGAATCAGCAATAACTGATGGATGTTGGCATTGTTGCGAGCTTCCATATAGGCCAGCTCCAGCTGCTCCATTGCCTCTTTTACCTCAGAAGCCGGTGTTGGCTTAAATCGGACTTTTCTGTTGCCGTCTTTATCTTCTTCGATGATATAATTATCGCCCGTCTTATACTGACCGCCGTACTCGTAACCGGCAATTTGCATCATCATTTCGTGAAGTCTTAAAATATCGCTTTGCCGTAGATCCAAAGTATCGTGGTGTAAATGAATTGCGTTCAGAGCATCTCTATAACCTGCAATTTCACCTTCTGTATGATTTAAGGGAGCGCTGTCCTGATTCACGATAGCGGCAATACGCGCATCACTGGTAACAATACCCTCAATTGCATTGGAACTCTTTACCGACTGCACCTTTGCTACTGCTTCCAGTTCAGTAAAGACCTTTGCATATTCTTCTTTTCGTACGCCAGCCATTGTTTTTAATGAAGCAATACTGGATGTAAGATTAATAAGATTCGCCGGCAGCA
>SVLB01000043.1 GCA_015068135.1 Oscillospiraceae bacterium
AAGGTGGACGGCAAGCATTACATGGTGGTAAACGAGAACGGCACCTACTCTGCCCACTGCTATGATGTGGCGATCACCCACATCAGCCTGAAGCCCGATGCGGATGCCCTGGGCTACAGAGCACAGCTTAAGGGCGATGCGGTGGTGCAGTCCCATGTGGAAAGCCTCGGCTTTAACCTGTGGATCAGCCCGGACAATGTGAAGACCTACGGAAAGGCCGGCACCGATATTGTCACCCTGCGTTTGAAGGACGTGCTGGCATCCGATGGCGGTGAAACACCCATCTATGCAGAAGCCTTTGTTCTCTTTGACAATGGTCAAACCGTCAAGAGCGATCCTTACAGTACCACGATGAAGCAAACCCTGCAGACCATCAACGGCGCATGGGATTCTTACTCCGATACCCAGCGCAACGCTGTGAAGGCTCTGTGTGACAACTTTGCAATAACCAAGGATTGGGAACTGACCAATATTCATCCTGCGGAATAATTCCCGCAATTAAAATCAGCATTTGCCGGGGCAGGCTTCTGCCCCGGCATTTCAAAAGATGCTTCCTCTATTTACAGCTTCGCGCCCAAAAATACAGACACACTTTTGTGGGTCTGTATTTTTTATTGCCACATTCCGCACAAAGCGATACTTTTTGTTCTTAGGGGATTTATAGTATTGCATTCATCTGCAGAAAATAGTAGAATACTAACAGTCATACACAGTCGCGCGCATTGGATGGAGGTTGGAACATGAGATTTGAAATCGTCGGGAAAGATTTCGTTATTGACGGAACGCCTACGAAGATCGTATCCGGGGCGGTGCATTATTTCCGCAATCTGCCGGACACCTGGGACGATATTTTTGCGAAGCTGGTAGCCCTTGGCTGTAACTGTGTGGAGACCTATTGCGTTTGGAATATACATGAGAAAAAGCCCGGCGAATATGATTTTTCCGGCATTTTGGATGTGCGCGCCTTTCTGGAAAAGGCTCAGGCCTACGGCTTGTATGCCATTGTCCGTCCGGGCCCTTATATCTGCGCGGAATGGGAATTTGGCGGTCTGCCCTGGTGGCTGCAGAATATCCCCAATATGGAAATCCGCTGCTGTAACAAGGCCTATATGGAGCGGTTTTCTGCCTATCTTACGCAGCTGTTCCGGCAGGTGCGGCCCATGCTCTGCACAGGTGGCGGCAATGTGATCATGATGCAGGTGGAAAACGAGTACGGCTACTACGGCGATGATAAGGAATACTTAAAAAAGCTGGTACAGTTTTACCGGGAACAGGGGATCGATGTTCCCCTCTTCACCTCCGACGGCACTAAGAGCACACAGATTCTCGATGGCTCTGTGGAGGGTTGTTTCTCTACCCTGAACTTCGGCAGCCGTGTGGAGGAGAATTTTAAGGCCCACGACCAGCTATACCCCGATGGACCGAAAATGTGCATGGAGATGTGGAACGGCTGGTTCGATGCCTGGGGCGATGAAAAGCATCACACCACCTCCGCGGAGGATTATGCCAAAACGGTGGATGATATGCTCAGCAGGGGCAGCTTAAATATGTACATGTTCATCGGGGGTACCAACTTCGGATTTACCAGCGGTGCCAACCATACCAAAACCTTCACCCCGGATGTGACCAGCTATGACTATGATGCCCTGCTCACAGAGGCCGGTGACGTAACGGAAAAGTATTACGCAGTGCGGAAGGTTATCCAAAAGCATTTTAAGAAGGCACTCCCCCCGGTGCCGGGGGACCGCCCCAAAAAGGCTTATGGCAAGGTAAGTGCCTCTGCCTGCGCTGACCTTTTTGAAAATATCGACCGACTTGCAGCACCCATAGAAACAGAAGTTCCCATGAATGCGGAATACTACGGTGTTGGTTACGGCTACACCCTCTATGAAACCACCTTGAACCGGGATTATGCCGATGCTCCCCTCTCCTTCCAGGAGATCGGCGACCGGGCACATGTGTTTGTGGACAGGAAACGGATCGCCACCCTGTATGTCAACGAGCCGCCCTATAACACCTCCGTTACCGCTAAGGCCGGAAGCATTCTGTCCGTGCTGGTGGAAAATATGGGCAGAACGAATTACGGACCCAAGATGATGCGCAAAAAAGGCCTGGTGGGTCGTGTGCTGCTGGACAACAAGATCCATTTTGGCTGGAAGGCCTATCCCCTGCCTATGGACAATTTGGTGCAGCTGCAGTTCCAGCCGGGCTGTGAAGCAGATTGTCTTCCCTTCTACCGGTTTGCATTCGACATTTCCCAGCCCTGCGATACCTTCCTGAAGCTGGAAGGCTTCGGCAAGGGCTTTGCGGTGCTCAATAGCTTCAATTTGGGAAGATTTTGGAAGATCGGTCCGCAAAGGACCTTGTTTGTCCCCCGCTCTGTGCTAAAAGAGGGGAAAAATATCCTGATCGTATTCGAAACCGAAGGCAAGGTTGCCGATCCCACAGTGGAATTCGTGAACAAGCCGGAGCTGGGGTAAAGGAGAAGATCGCTATAAAAACAAATGCCATACGCATTCGGGGTTCCTTCGTTTTGCCCCATGGGGCAAGTATTACATGTTTGGACTGGTCGCAGACCGGTCGGAGGGTCCACTGACTTACGGTCCGCATTTTTGTTTGCGACGGTGCGCCTGCTGATTGCAATGGGTCTGTATTATCAACCGTCCCGAAAGGATGAAAACATATGAAACTGAAGATCACTGCCACCGGCGATTCGATTTTGACTCAGGGCTACTGTGCCGGTGGCTACGAAGGGCAAAAGCTTCTGCAGGATTTTATCGGCAGGGGCGATGCCAGGTTTGGTAACCTGGAGATCTGTATCACCGACTGGAACGCCTGGGGCTCTACCTATTGCGGCGGCATTTGGATGAGCACCACCCCGGATAAGCTTCATCAGATCGTAAACTACGGCTTTAATTTCATGGGCTTTGCTAACAATCACACCATGGACTTTGGCCCTGAGGGACTGCGGCAGACCCTGGCAAACATCAAAAGTCATGATATCAGCGTCACCGGTGCCGGAGAAAACCTGGCTAAGGCATCGGAGCCGGTGTATCGGGATTTTCCCGGTGGCCGGGTAGCATTTATTGCCGTGACCTCCTCTTTGGACGACACTGCCCGGGCCGGCTATGCAACCCAGTACATTCCAGGCCGCCCCGGTGTCAATCCCCTGCGGTTTTCCAAGTATATCACTGTAACCCGGGAGCATTTTGACACCCTGCAGGGCATTATTCAGCGCACCCAAATGAACGGGCAGCAGGATTTCAGCCGTAAAAACGGCTTTGCCCCTCCCCTGGCAGAAAATGAGCTGGATTTTGGCGGCACCAAGGTTTTTCTGTCAGAAAACGGCAAGGAGGAGACCGTCACAAAATGCAACAAAGAGGATCTGGAGCGCACCTGCGCTTCCATCCGGGACGCCAAACAGCAGGCAGACTATGTTGTGGTGATGTTCCACTCCCACCAGTGCGACGGTGATCAGGTGACCCAGCCCGCTCCCTTTATTGTGGAATTCAGCCACGCCTGCATCGATGCGGGGGCTGATCTGATCTTGGGCGGCGGAACCCATGAGTTTAGGCCCATTGAGATCTACAAGGATAAGCCCATTTTCTATAGTCTGGGTAACTTTATCTTCCAGCTGCGGGGGCTTCTCCATCTGCCCGCGGATCACCACTACAAATATAACACCCACGGCATGAGCGATATTGACGCCCTGGCTGTCCAGTTTAACGGATGGAGCAAGGGGCTTTGGGTGCAGAAGGAATGCTTCTGGGGCATTATCCCCTATCTGGAATTTGAGGACGGTCAGCTGATCCGGGCAGAACTGCTTCCCATTGACCTGGGCTTTGAAAAGGGTACGCAATACAAAGGACTTCCCTATGTGGCAGAGCCGGATGTGGCAAAGCAGATCTTTGCCTCCCTGCAGGCCTTGTCCTCCCCCAAGGGTGTCAACCTCCGTCAGCGAGAAGACGGCATCATTGAAATTGTATATAAGTAAGGAGTAGGATCGTAATGAAGATTTGCAGATCGGACGTCGGGAAATAACCCCCGCTGAAACGCAAATTGCCCCTTGCTATTTCGGGAAAAATGTCTTAAAATAGGGTGGTATTGTTTTTGCCTGAAAAGGAGTGGAGTACTATGGCAAACACCGGCTTTGACAACGACCTATACCTCCAAAGCCAATCCGCCCATATCCTTGACCGCATTGCCCAGTTCGGCGGCAAGCTGTATCTGGAATTCGGCGGCAAGCTGTATGACGATAATCACGCCTCCCGGGTGCTTCCCGGCTTCCAGCCGGACAGCAAGCTTCGGATGCTTTTGCAGATCAAGGAGCGTGTGGAGGTGGTCATTGCCATCAACAGCGACGACATTCAGAAAAACAAGGTCCGGGGCGACCTGGGCATCACCTACGATTTGGATGTGATGCGCCTGATCGATATTTTCCGGGGCTTTGGTCTGTATGTTTCCAGCGTGGTACTCACCCGTTACAACAATCAGCCTTTGGTAAAGGGCTTCCAGGCCCGTTTGGAGACTATGGGTGTCCGGGTTTATCACCATTACGATATCGAAGGCTATCCCGCCAATGTCTCCCATATCGTCAGCGATGAGGGCTTTGGCAGAAACGACTATATTCAGACCAGTCGGGAGCTGGTAGTGGTCACCGCCCCCGGTCCCGGCAGCGGCAAGCTCGCCACCTGCCTGAGTCAGCTGTATCACGACCATCAGCAGGGTATCCGGGCCGGTTATGCCAAGTTTGAGACCTTCCCGGTTTGGAACATGCCTCTGAATCATCCTGTGAACCTGGCCTACGAGGCCGCCACGGCAGATCTGAGCGACGTAAATATGATCGACCCCTTCCACTTGGAAGCCTACGGCCGCACCACCGTAAACTACAATCGGGATGTGGAGGCCTTCCCAGTACTGGTTGCCATCTTTGAGCGGATCTTGGGAGAATGTCCCTATAAATCCCCCACGGATATGGGCGTAAATATGGTGGGCAACTGCATCATCGACGACGATGCTGTGTGCGAAGCCTCCCGGCAGGAGATCCTGCGCAGATACTATACCGCCCTTTGTGATCAGAAAAAGGGCACCGCCACCGATGCCCAGATCCTGAAGCTGGAGCTTCTGATGAAAAAAGCCAGCGTTACCAAAGAGGAGCGCCGGGTGGTTGCTCCCGCTCTGAAAAAGGCTGAGGAAACCGGCCTGCCCGCAGCCGCCATGGAGCTGCCCGACGGCACTATCGTTACCGGCAAGACCTCCGATCTTTTGGGTGCCTCCTCTGCGTTGCTGCTCAATGCCCTGAAGGCACTGGCCGGTATGGACGACCCTGTGCATCTGATCTCTCCACTGGTCATCGATCCCATCCAGCATCTGAAGGTGGATCATTTGGGCAACCGCAATCCCCGTCTTCACACCGATGAGGTGCTGATCGCTTTGTCCATCAGCGCCGCCACCGATCCCACAGCAGAAAAGGCCATGGAGCAGCTCTATAAGCTCCGGGGCTGTGAGGTCCATTCCTCGGTGATGCTCTCCTCCGTTGACGAGCGCGTGTTCAAGCGGCTGGGCGTGAACCTGACCTGCCAACCCACTTTCAAAGGATAAAAGGGGCTGTTGCAAATTTTTTGCAACAGCCCCTTTATTATATTTCCGTTTCGCCTTGTTTCAGGATCATCGGTGCGCCGTCGGTGGCAACCTTTCCTTCATGGACCTGGGCAGTACCGCCCAAAAGGTTTTGGTAGGTTCCGTCCGGCAAATCCACCTCCAAATAGGAGGCTTCTCCCCGGGTGCTGAAAATTCCCACAAGCTTACGCCCCTCTTTTTCATGGACCGCCAGCAGCACATCTCTGGGCAAAGCCTTTAGGGTGTAGGTGCTGTCTGCCATAAGAGGATCTGCCTTGATCTTGCGCAGCTTTTTCAGCAAGGGCGTATGGTCTGCCGGTCCGTTCCAGTCCACCGGGTCTTTTTCAAACAGCTGCGGCAAATGGTCCGCCCCTACCTCCTGACCGGCAAAGAGCATGGGCATACCTCTTTGGAAATAGGTAAAGGCAAGCCAGTTTTCCATAGCCTTCGGATCCCGGATCGCCTGGGCCGCCCGGGGTCTGTCGTGGTTCTCCAAAAACCGCAGCTTCACATAGTTGGCAGGATACATGGTTTCCTGTGCCATCACCGCCCTGGCATACACTTCCAGGGGCTGTTTTCCCGTAAGAACGTCCCGATAGGTATTGAAAATATCGTAATCATAGCAAATATCAAAGGCCTGATACAGTTCTCCGTCGGAATGGGCAGTTACCCCCCTGGCGCGCAGGTGGGCAATAAACTCCGGTTCTACGGACTCTGCCAGCCAAATACAGCCGGGCCGCACCTGCTCTACCTGCCGTCTTGCCTCCAGCCAGAATTCCAGCGGCACCAGGGGCGCAACATCACAGCGGAAGCCGTCCACGATCCCTGCCCAGTATTTCAGGGTCTCGATCTGATAGTCCCAAAGCGCCCGGTTGCTGTAGTCCAGGTCGATAATATCCGTCCAGTCCCCTACCCGATTGCCGAAGCTGCCGTCCGGCTTCCGGTAAAACCACTCCGGATGATGCTGTGCCAGCCAGCTGTCGGGAGAGGTGTGGTTATAGACCACATCGATAATGCACTTCATATCCAGGGCGTGGATATCGGAAACAAGGCTCTTTAAGTCTTCCACAGTCCCAAGGGAGGGATCGATCTTCCGGTAATCGGAAATGGCGTAGGGACTGCCCACAGTGCCCTTTCGGGCCTGCTTGCCAATGGGATGGATGGGCATCAGCCAAATAATATCCACACCCAGCTCCCGGATCCGGGGAAGCTCCCGGCGCAGAGCCGCAAAGGTTCCCTCAGGGCTGAAATTGCGCACAAAGACGCTGTACATCAGCTGATTGCGATAATGAATGGGTGTATGGATCGCCATAGCAACTGCCTCCTTGTAAATTATGAAAATATTATATCACAGCCAGGGCGCAAGTCAAGGAAGCGGCCGAAAATCCAGTTGACGAATTGTGTAACAATTGCTATAATAGGTAATTGGAAAACCATGTTGAAAGGAGTCTTCGTTATGACCAATATCAAAGCACCTTTCTTTGAGATCGGCCCCAAGTCCTACCTGTACGGTGACGAGATCCTGGAGCTTGCAAAGGCTGCCGATGCCGCATCCGAAAAGTACGATGTGGACATTATCTTCACCTGCCCCGTAGTTGACATCCGCCGTGTCAAGGAGAACACTAAGCGTATTCATGTTTTCGCTCCCCATATGGACCCCATCCCCGTAGGCCGCGGCCTGGCAGATATCCTGCCCGAGAGCCTGGTTGCCGCCGGAGCTGAAGGTGTTATGCTCAACCATGTGGAAAAGCCCCTGAGCTTCGAGACCCTGGCCGCCACTATCAAGCGTGCCGAGGAAGTGGGCCTGACCACCATCGTCTGTGCCGATTCTGAGGAGGATGCCTCCAAGATCGCCACCCTGAATCCCGACATCATCGTTGCTGAGCCCTCTGCCCTGATCGGCACCGGTGTCAGCGTTGGCCCTGAGTATGTGGAAGCCGCTACCAAGTGCGTCAAGGATGTCAACCCCAACATTTTGGTGCTCACCGCTGCCGGTATCGCCGGTGGTGAGGATGTATACAACACCATTATCGCAGGTGCTGACGCTACCGGTTCTTCTTCCGGTGTCGCCAAGGCCGCAGACCGTGCCGCTATGGTAGACGAGATGATCGCCGCCTGCCGCAAGGCATGGAACGAAAGACACGCCTGATCCATACCCCACGTAGGGACCGGTACCCACATCGGCCCAGCGTAACCAGGGCCGATGTAGGCATCGGCCCCTACCAATTTGTTATTTTATTATTTTAGGAGGATATACATAATGGATTTCAAAGTAGTACAGAAAGAAATCGAGCTGCAGTCCCGTGGCTGGATCCCCACCTTCCATGACATCTCCACCGACGTCATGAAGATCGTTGAGGAGTCCGGTATCGTCAACGGCACCTGCACCATCGCTTCCCACCACACCACCTGCTCCGTCATGGTCCAGGAGTGCTCCCACGACTTCGACACCTTCGATCTGGAGTACCTGCAGCACGACCTGCTGGACATCATGCGCAAGATGATCCCCGACTTCGCTGAGGAGCATCAGTACCGTCACCCCGGCCCCGTTCACGCTCAGTTCGGCCGCTATGTGGAAGAGCCCGGCAACTACACCTCCATGAACACCGACGGCCACCTGCGCTCTGTGTTCTTCGGCCGCAGTGAGACCATGACTGTTAAGGACGGCAAGCTGGACGGCGGTGAGTTCGCTCACATCTACTTCATCGACTGGGACCATGTGCGTGCCCGTCACCGTCAGGCCAACATCACCGTTATGGGCACCACCGAGGACGTGGGCAGCCGTAAGTACAACAACGGTGAGGTCGTCAACACCCTGCGTAAGTTCACTCCCGAGGAGAAGGCTTACATGGAGCAGTACGACGAGTGGAGAAAGAGATAATCTTTCCTATATAAAAATTGTTCACCCCAGGGGTCACAGCCCCTGGGGTGTCTGCATTCATACCGGTCTTATGTGCTATCCGTAGGGAACGCGGCGTTCCCTACAAGGGTTGGTTCTTTCATAGCAATGACGCAGGTAGTCTTACATAGTGCGTATCATTTTGCGTTTTGCACTTTGCATTTTGCGCTTTAAGGGGTAGCGTTTTGCCATTGCGGATACCGCACATTTGTTAGTAATATATACTTCTTCTGCTGTCAAAGCAGGCGCAATCCACCGCCAGCACAATGGCTACCCCCACAAGCTCATCCAAAGATTCGTCAATTTCCACACGGTAATAGTCCCCCCAGCTGATCAGCTTCTTGTTTACGAAGATCACCGGCGTACCGTTAAAGGAAACATCATACTCATAGCCATAAGGGCTGCAATCTACGTCCCAAGCCCAATCCAAAAACTCGAACTGGCGGCCAAGCATTTGAAAATTCTTTTTAATACGTGCCACCTCGGTGCCGTTTACCACCACACTGTAGTAAGGCCGCAGGATAAAGCCCTTTACTTGTATAAACGCAACCGGTTTGCTGTCCGGATCGTATACCACCAGCTTTTTTCTCCAGGAAGGAGCATGTTCTTCCGCATAATAGCGCAGTATCCCCGCTTCGTCTTGAACATGAATGATGTCCCGAACGCGAAATCCCATTTGTTTTACATATCGGATCATATCCACCCTCCTTTTTGCCCTTACCAGTATACAAAATCCTTTTGGATTATGCAAGAAGATCTGCTTTTTTGTAATTGTAGGGGGCGATTGAGGCACATCGCCCCGTGGGAATAACCCCGGTTTTTCCGACTTTGTCTGTAAAAATACAACATTTGCAAAAGGGCCGATGTAGGCATCGGCCGAGAGGCTTTTTGGAAATGCTGAGGGGCCGGTGTGGTCACCGGCCCCTGCAAATCGATTTTTCAACAGCCCCTCAAGGGCAACATATGTTAGGTAATATTACCGTCTTTATCGCAGGTTACAGAGAACGAAAACAGCTGGCTGTACAGCGACTTACTCAGATAGAACTTCGTGGTGACCTTACCGCCAACCGTCACATAGGAATTATGCTCATAGCTCCAGCCATTATAGGTGTCGGTCTGGGTCATGCTTTTGGATACCACACGGACAGTGGAGCCATCATATTGAAAAACGACATACATTGCGATGATAGCCATCAAATCTTGATCTTCGTCCCTGTAAGTCCGTCTACAGGTTACCGGTTTTTGCACCGCTCTGGAGTCATTCTCAATAATTATTTCTTCCGTGACGGTAATGCCATTCTCCATTACCCACACATTACGATACGTACTTTTCTCCGCAGCATATGCGTAAGGAATACTGGAAACCAACAGCATCACACATAGCACAAAAGCAATCAAGCGTTTCATACGTTTCCTCCTCATTCGCACAAATCTTTCCCATTATAATGGGCTATTCTTCGATAGAATCGGCTGGTTCATCCTCGACAATAATCGTTTCGCCTATTACACGTTCTTCTTCTACATATATAATCTCAGGCTTTACAGTTAAATACCTTACTGCCAAAGCCACAGCAGCAACCAGGATCACAGCAAATACCCCTATGAGGATCCGTTTTCTGGTGCGGTATTTCTTATGATCCTGCTCCGTAAGCTCTCCCAAGAAGAGCCGGGCCATTTCTTCCGGCGGGCCGAACGCCGCTGTCAGATCCTGCTGGGACGGGTCCGGGTTTTCCTCCAAAAACGGATCCAGGGCTTTTTGAAACTTCTCCAGGAACCGCTGCTTCTCTTCCCGACAGCATTTCAGTGCCCGCTGCAATTTTTTCCGATACTGTTTGGTGGGTTTATTCATTCTGTTCCCTCCTGTGCAAGCAGGTCTGTAAGTCCCTGGGTGAAAACAGAGTACGTATGCATAAGCCGGGCTAAATACTCTCTGCCCTGATCCGTCACTGCATAATACTGCCGTCTTCTGCCATCGGGAGCAAACCGTTTCTCCTTCTCGTAGATATTGCCGCCATCCAGCAACCGGTAAATGGCGCTGTAGGGAAATACGATCCGGAGTTTTCCACCGCTTTTTTGAACGATGGCCTCCGTAAGCTCGCCGATATAGCTTTCCCGTTTACTCAGCAAATGAAGCAGGATCATCTCCGTCATTGCCTTTTTCAGGTTTTCCTCCAGGGTAGTCACAGAACCGCTATGCGCTTCCTCCTGGCCCATGGGACATCCCCCCCCTTTTTTGTTCTTGCCTTCATTATACACGATTCATACGGAAATGTCAATTCTTTATCTGCATAATTTTTTTCTAACTTCGCTTTTTTCTATTGACAATTTTCATTCTACATGATAAACTTATCATACAAAGAAGGAGGTGTGTACACACGGTTATTAAAAATCTTACTCACATCCGTGCCTGTGCGCACCTACCTTCTTTATCCCCACTTGAGCGGAGAAGATTAAACCTGAGCAGTATCAGCGCATAGGCCGATCAAAAGCCGGTCTATGCGCTTTATGTTTTGAACGGGAGGTGTACTTGCCATGATGAAATTTCTAAAAAAACGAATTACCCTTCGGATCAATCTGATTTGGACAGCGGTGATTCTTCTGCTGATCGTGGGAATTGCGATATGTTTGTATCTGCGGGTGCCGGATAATTTATATTTTATACTCATGGAGCCAGATTGGGTCAGCTCCGGTCAGGTTGCTGTCTTTGGAAAACACGAATGGCGGGAAATGACCCAGGAGGAGATTGCCGAGGTCGTATCCGTGTTGAATGAATTCCGTTTTGAAGGAGAAAAGGAACGGGTCTTTGCTCCCGATCTATATGACGGTGCCCAAATTCGCCTTTATATGAACAGCGGAAAAATTCTGAACATTCACTGCTTCTCCGGTATATACGGGATCAATGAGTACAGTTATCGCACCTCCAAAGCCCTGCGAAAATTGGATTATCTTTGGCGGGATAAGTACAGGTACGTAGGACTACCGCCGGATGAACTGTGAGGTGACGCCGGATGAAAGTAAGATTTAAGCTAACCTTACCCTTATGGGTGGTTTTACTGGTCATTGCGGTTGTCATTGCCGGTATCGTCACATGGGTATATCTGTCCCAAATCCTCCCGGATCAGGTCATGCTGTCCAACTTAACGGTTGAGGATATTGCTTCTGTAACCGTTCTTTGCTCTTTCCACGGAGAAACCGAGTTAAACAAAGACCAAATCAAGGAACTGGTTCCCCTTTTGAATCAGGTAGAGCTTTTGGACGAGCCCTGGAATATGTCCTTTATCGGTGGAGCGTGCGGCTATCGGATCCAGACCAAGGATGGGACTGCCTTCATATTCCTCTGCATCACCAGTTCTTCCGGTTATTATTCCATAGATGGGCGGAATTATTTGGTTTTCGGAAGAGGTGAAACGCCCCCGGAGCTTTTCACAAAGCTGGCGGCCCTGCCGTCTACCCAATGCCATAAATCCCACGAGGGGAACTGGCTGGCAGAAGAATACGCCCAGCAGAACGAACAATACGCCCAGCAGAACGAACAACAGAACAATTGACTGTGTTTTCTATATATGATATACTGCTTTAACTATATATGCAGGAGGTAGGGCCCATGAAGAAGGTCTATATCATAATATTCTGTATTTTGGCGGTGGTCATTGCCGGATTCTTTATTCTGCAGGCCAACAGCTTTGCCATTATGCTGTGGCAAGAGGAGCTTGCGGGCTATGAGATCATTGACGCTTTCCATGATCTGGATACCGACCATCGGGTCTGCCTGAGCCGCAACGAAAAGGGTCAGCCGGTGATGTTCCAGGCCAGCAAAAACAGTTTGGGTTTTTGGCGGGTCTTCCACATGGGAAATGCCCCGGATCCCGATCTGCCCAGTCGGAGGAATTTTATATGGATGACCGACGGTGAGGAAGCGGCGCTTGGATCTACAGTACACGAAGCCTACTACGGCTTTGGCGATGCGCCGCAGGTCAACTGTCCTGACTCCGTTTCCGTAGAGCAGTTCACATTTGACGATGTATATGTGATCCTCCTGGTCGCTGACGATTCCGACGCCCTGGCTCAGGTTGAACTGGTTGATTCCTGATACTGTACGGGTTTAAAAAAACCGGCTCTTCGGAGCCGGTTTTTGACGGATAAGGGGGGGTGGAGTGCAAAATGCAAAGTGCAAAATGCAAAATCGTAGGGGACGGGTTTCCCCCTCGGGAAAAGCCTTCCCCCTCGGGGGAAGGCTTTGGGGGGTCTCTCCCGAGGGAGAAGGCTTTGTCAGGAAAGCTTTCCGGTGATGGTTTGCAGCCCCTGGTCGAAGAAGGTCCAGTCTTCCTGCCAGCGCAGGTTCTCCAGCCGGAAGGCGCAGGGCCATGCGGGCAGCCACTGGGAGGGCATGAAGGAGGGCACAAAGGCACGTCCCCAACGGGTATGGAAGATGGCCTCATCCTGACCGCCTGCGGGGCGAAGTCTGCCGTTGACCACCAAGGTTCCGTCGGAGATGCACTGGTTGGCACCGTACCACAGAGCCTGGGCCCGTTCCAGCCACTGGATCTTGCCGGTGAGCTCATAGAGCTTCTTAAAGGACAGCACATCCCGCAGAGCATACTGATCCAGCGCGTTATGGGGGGTAGATACCGCCGTAGAGCCGAAGGTATCAAAGCCCATCTGTCCCAAAACCGTATCCTTGTCGTATTCCACCGTGTAATGCATCATCCAGGTCGCCAGGTACCAGCCGATCTTTTCGCCCTTTGCAATATATTTGGGATCTCCGGTGACCTCCTGCAGCCGCATGCAGCAGCGAAGCAGGGGGCTGGCGGACTCTTTATCGATGGAATAGGTATCCAGGGCACCGGCAGTGGTGAAGCCGTATTCTTCCAATTCCTGATAGTAGAAATCAAAGGCCCGAACGGCGCTTTCCAAATACTTCTTTTCCCCGGTATACTTGTAAGCATTCAAAAGGGGCAGGATCAAAAAGCACCCAATGGTGCCTTTTTTACTGCGGACAACGGCATCGCAGTCCCAGGACTTGGCAAAGCAGCCGTTTTCATCCTGATTCCTGAGGGCAAAATCGCACACATCCATGGCAGTCTGCAAATACTCCGGCTTGTGGATCCCTGCCTTTTGCAACAGCTCATAGGCCTCAAAATAGCCTTCGGCACCGGTACCCAGGTTGCAGGCATCGCAGTAGATATAAAGGCTTCCGTCGGCGGCACGGCGCAGGGGCTGTTTGGCATTTTTCAGGATCAGACCCCGCATGGATTCCAGCAGATCTTCGCTGTACTTCCAGGTATCGAGGACCATATCCTTATCGTAGGAGAACCACATCCGCTCATGGAGGTCTACCCGGCTCTTAAACAGTCCCTTTTGGGGCATTCCGTGCTTGATATAAGCATCGTGGGCGGCAATTGCCATATCCAAATGGAGCTTATTGCCCGTGTGCAGATAATCATAGATAAAGGCATTTGCCATAGAGGCCGACTGACCCACCCAGCCGATCTGATACCGGTGCTGGTGCTTTTCGTAGCCGTGCAGGTTTTGGTTCCAGGGCGCGCCGGTGGTAAAGCCCTCCATGCCGCCCTCCTGTTCACGCTGATAGAGGAAGTGGCAGAAGGCTATACTCAGATCCATCATCTTCTGCGCCTTCAGGGGCGTATCGAAGGTATGGCCAAAATAGCGGAAGGCAAAATCCAGGAGGGCCGGATACCGGTGACGGGTGCCGTCAGAGGGGATCGCCTGGATGATGGCATAGAAATCCTGCCGGGGCTCCATGGTCCCCTGGAAGGGCTCACCCCAAAAATGCCGTTGGAGGGTCCTGGGCTTCTCCTCCTCCGGGAAGATCACCACATGATGCTTGCCGTCTTCTTCCGCATACAGTGAGCAGGCACAATTGTCATTGGCTCGGGACATGAGCGCAATGCTGATATCCGCATTTTCCGAATAGGTGCAGGAGGGAACAGTCACCCGATGGCTTGCCCAGCTCCAGGGTGTGCCGTCCTCGTCCCGGTCGCCGATGTACTCCGGAAAATCTCCCCAGCCGTTGCCGTTATAGCTGACGGAAGGCACCATGGTGAAGGTGGGTACACCGAAAAACACCAGCTCCATACGCATATGGTCCACCGGCGTTTGGGTATGGCGATGCCATTCCCAGGCGCCGTTTTCCAAGAGCCGGAAGGTGTCCTCTGCCCCCTCTGCCGGGGTGATCCTTCCGTAGGCTTTCCCGTCTGAACAGATTTCGTAAACGCCGTTTTGTAAGATGATCTCGGTCATAGTATCTTCCTTTCTCAGCCCACCCGGAAGGTCAGACGGTGGGTATTCTCCTGCCCCGACTGCAGGCACTGCAGATGGGGCTTATGCTCCCAAATATGGTCCGTATCTGCCCGGTCGGTGGTGCCGATCCAGGGCTCAATGGCAATGAGGGACATCCTGGTAGGCACGCCCCACAGGCAAAGGTCCGGGAAGCCCGCAATGCCCATTTCCACAAATCTGCCGGATCTGCGGGACTGCAGGGTCACCGTTTTGGCATCCATGCCGGTAAAGAGCATCGGGCCGTTGTCAAAAAACCGCTCATGGAGTGGGATCCGGCTCTGCCCGTGCATGTAGGGGAGCTGCTTGCCGGTAAGGAGTCTGGTATTCTCCTCCAATTCCAGCTGATCCAGCTTTTGGGGGCAGTCGAAAAGCAGGCTGTAATCCTCTGCCTTTTCTCCCAAAACCAGGGGACAGTAAAAGCCCGGATGCCCTCCAAGGCCATAGTACATAGGTTTATCTCCCCGGTTCATCACCCGGAAGGTCTGCACCAGCATCTCTCCCCAAAGGAGAAACTCTACCTGCAAAACAAAGGCATAGGGAAAATATTTCCGGGTCTCAGGGCAATCCTTCAGCTCCAGCACCAGCCGGTCCGGCTGACTGACCACCTCCGTAAAGGGCAGTTCTGCCGCAAAGCCATGCATATTGGCAGGATACACCTTTCCGTCGATCACGGTCCTTCCCCGGGCGATCCGTCCCGGATTGGGAAACAGCAGCATGGAGCTGTGAGGCCAGGTCTCATAGCCGGGCTGCCACAGATACTCTATATCCGTAACAGGTGAATACAGACTGCAAAGCTCCGCACCCACAGGCGACACCTGAACGCTGAGCCACTGATTGGAAAGTTTATACACTGTGTTCACTTCCTTCTCTCGTATAAATCAGGCTTCCTGCCAAAACCAGGCCCAGAAGCATTTCGCTGCCGGAATTGCTGCCCACAGACATCAGTGCCTGTGCGCACTCTGCCGGGTCAGCCCAGGCATCTGCCAGCTTTTCAAAGGGGGCATCCTCACAAAGGGCACATAAAAAATCCGCGCTGACGCCATTGGTGCGCCCAGGGGCTTCCTGCCGTATGCAGTCAATAAAGACCGTCACCGCCGGTTTTTCCCGCCACAGACTGTGGCGAAGGCCGTATAAAAGGCCACTGAGCACATCATCTGCAGAAGGTGTCAGTCCCGTCCCAAGTCCCAGCAGACTTCGGGTGCTTTGGCGGATCTTTTCCGGATCTGCCATGGACAGGGCACTCAGAAGCCCTTTCAGCCGCGGTCTTGCCAAGGCGCAATAGGGATTATCCTCTTTCTCATCGGGATGGATCAGAGGCGATAATCCCGTCTGGGTTTTCCTGGCCTCCAGGATCTGCCGGGCTGTTTGCAAAGATTCTTTTTTGGGGGTACAAATGCAGGTATCGGAAGCCGCCCTTTTCAGGCGCAGCTTCACCCGGCAGGTCTGGGTCTGCAAGCATCCGGCATTTACCGATACCGGCTGCCCCACCCGCAGCATATCGGGTAGCCTCTTCCAGTTTTCCAGTGCCGCCCCATTGGGTACGACGCCGGCACTTATATCGCACAAAAGCACCCGAATGCCTGACAGTTCCAGGTAGATCCCCCGGGAATTGACCATTTCCACGGTTCCCGTGGCATTTCCGTCAAAAAGTGCCCCTATATGGGCTGGCGCAATGCCGCAAAACTCAGGCATTTTCTTTCAGATACGCCCGGACGCAGGCCGCGACCACCGATTCCTCATCGGTCTTGAGCCGCCACACGGTAACGGCACTGCCATCGGTGCTGATGATGCCGTCCCCTCTGCCCGCGTTTTTGTCTGCATCCAGCTGAAGGCCAAGGTAGCCAAGATTCCGGCAGACCTTTTCCCGCAGAGGCGCACTGTTCGTACCGATGCCGCCGGTGAACACCAAAGCATCCAGGCCGTTCAAATATGCCGCGTACATGCCGATATAGCCAAGAATATTATCGCACAGGGTATCAAAGGCCAGCTGTGCCTGGCTGTTGCCTCCCTCTGCCGCCTCCAATACCAGGCGCAGATCATTGCTCACACCGCTCAGGCCTAGAAGGCCGGACTTTTTGGATAGGATCTCCAGTGTCTCGTCCAAAGTGTAGCCATAGTGGTCCATAATGGGCTTCAGACAGAAGGGTTCAAAATCTCCCACCCGGTTATTGTTGAAAAGACCGGATTGGAGGGTTGCGCCCATGGAGGTTGCCACACTCTTGCCGTCCAAAACGGCGCAGATGGAGGAAGAACCGCCCAAATGGCAGTTGATGATCCGTCTTGCGCCAGGCTGCAGCTTTGCCACAGTCTGGGAAATATACTGGTGGCTGGAGCCATGGAAGCCGTACCGGCGGATGCCCAGCTCTTCCTGCCAGGCATAGGGAACACCGTAGGTGACCCGCTCCTGGGGGATTGTGCCATGGAAGCTGGTCTCAAACCGTGCCACCTGGGTAAGCTTCGGGAAGCGGTTACGGATGTCCTTCATGGCATTGAGGTATATGGGATTATGTGCCGGGGCCAGCGGAGTCACTCGCTCCATTTCCGCGATCAGCGCATCGTCCACCAGGCAGGTACCGGAAAGATTTCCGCCGTGAACCGCTTTGTAGCCAACCGCGGTCACATCATCCAGGTCACGGATCACACCATCGCGCTGCAAAATAGCAAAGCAGTGGGCAAAGGCCGCACCGTGGTCGGCAATGGGGGCTTCCTCGCTGATGGTTCTGCCGTCAGCATAGGAAATGTCATAGTGGCTTTGGGGCGCACCAATGCTCTCCAGTTCGCCGGTGGCCAGCACCTGGGAATCCTCGCCCGCAAAGGCGTAGAACTTAAACTTAAAGCTGGTGGTGCCAAGGTTCATAACAAAAATCTTTTCCATATTGATATTCCTTTACTTTCCGTATTTTTCCACAAACGCGGCCATGGCCTTTTCAAAGCATTCCATGGGGATCCGTGCCATGCCTGCGCCGATGAGGCCGCCCTCCTTGTTGAACATTCCGCCGTGGATCACAGGGCTGATGCCTGTGGAAAGCACCTTGCGGATATCGATGCCCACAGGCAGAAAATCGAAATCCATATTGGGGATGGGATAGTTGTAGTTCTTCTTTACGCAGATCTTCTCCATTTCCCGGGTCTGAGCAATGGCATCCTTGAGCTTCATGCCACGCAGGTTGCAGACGATGGGAGATGCCGCGGCAGCCAGACCGCCCAGGCCCGCACATTCCACCACACAGCTGTCGCCGCACCAGGGGATCTGATCGTCAATGGTATACTTTGAGGAGGTGTACTTGCCCTCCATCATGGGGGCAGGAGCGGTGAACCACTGGTCGCCCAGTGCCGCCACCTTAATGCCGAACTCCACACCGTTGCCGCATACAGCGGTGACCACAGTGGAGTAGTCTCTTCCCACATTGCCCAGCTGGGCAGCCCGGCTGGCGCCCTGACCAAAGCAGTGGAAGAATCTGGGCGTCTCGATGATGTACTTCATAGATGCCAGCACCTGCTCCTTCGGCATATCCAGCTGCATCATATCCAGTGTCAGCTGATGCTCAAAAAGCAGATCTGCCGCAGACTGACGGGTGTGGTTTTCATCACCCATGACCATGCTCTCTGCCAGAATGGGCTTAATGGGAACACCGCCCATGCGCTTGGCTGCCTCAGCCATAGGCGGCAGTAGATACCTTGCCATGTGCCGCAGGTTTTCTGCAATGCCCTCGGAGTACAGACCCCAGCCGCAGAAGCCGCCCTGGTGGACGATGCCCTCTGCCGGGAAGGTGGCCGCCACCTTGCCGTTGTTGCGATCCTTGATAACAATCATGGCAACACTTTTGGTAATGATGCCGGTACCGGCACCTACCGTATTGGTATCCAGGGCAGAGATCATTTTGATCTTGCCGCTGTGGATCAGCTCCAAAGCCTCTTCCTCCGTCTTTGCCCAACCCTCGAACAGACAGGCAGAAACCATGCCCCGCTGATGGAGCATAACCATGTCCTCAAAGGAAATGGGAGGACCGGAGTGGGTAACCGTATAGTCGTCAAGACCTTCCACCACTTCACCCGCAGGCTTTACGTCCACCCAGACAGGGTCTGCCTGGATGATCATATCAGCGGCCTCTTCATTGGCCTGGTCGATCTTCTGACCCAGCTCTCCCTGGGTGACCGTTTCCAGCATTTGCCGCAGATCCTCACTAAGCTTTACAGGCGGATGCCAATCGATCTGTGCCGCGGTGCAGTCCTGATTTACCAATGCATCATAAAAAGAGGAGATGCCCAAATTTACGATCTTCATTTTCTCAGCCATTTGTTTCCCTCCGCTCCAAAGCGTTCATCATGGCACTTGCCAGCTTTGCGCTCTGATAGTTACTCTTCACAACGATCACACCTGCCTTGCGCAGCAGCTGCTCCTTTTCCTCCACATTCTGAGGATCCTCCCGGGAGCCGCAGATGGTGGAAATAAACACGGTCTCAGGGTGCTTGGCGCACTCGGCAGCAAAGGCCGTGATGGGGTCTGCCGCCACACCGGGACCGGTGATAAAGTCCAAAAGGATCACGCCCACCTGGGGATCCTCCAGTTCCTTGCGAAGACGGGCCAGACGCAAACCGGGGTCAAATACCGGGTGGGGTGCCTTGGCTGTAAAATCCTCCGCACCCAGATCCAAAATGGCGTGTCCCTGGCTCACCTCAGAATCCGCAAGCTTGGTGCTGTAGCGGTTGGAGAGGTTGGAATACAGCTTCACATCCTGATTATGGGCGGCAAAGTACTGCAGAGCCTCCTCTGTAAATGTACCGCCGCAATAAAGGCCGCGGAAGTATTTCTTTTCCGGGGAAAGCCGGGAAACAGAGGCCTCGGCCAGTTCTTCGATCATTTCATCGGTCATGCCGAAATCGCCCACATTGCCCCCTGCCAGTTCCACAGCCTTCAGGGCACATGCCTCCAGGCTGAAGGTGCCGTAAACCTTGTGCCCCTCAAAAAGCTTGGCATCACTGCCCAAAAATACAGCTACCACCGGCTTTTTGCAATTATCCGCAACGGTCAGGACCTTATCCATGACACCCAGGTCTGCCAGCTTGGAGACCAAAACGATGACCTTGGTGTTCGGGTCCTTTTCCATACGGCGGATACCCTCAAGCATGGTAATGCCGCCGATCTGCGGATACAGATCTCTGCCGCCGGTGCCGATCAGATTGCTGACACCCAGTCCGCATTTTTCAATGATGCAGCCCACTTCCTGGGCACCGCTGCCGGAGGCCGCGACAATACCGATGGGGCCCTCCTTCAAAATAGAGCCCGCCGCCAGGGCAACACCGCCCAGCACCGCGACGCCCGCATCCGGTCCCATGACCAGTCTGCCCATGGAAGTACCCAGCTGCTTGAGCTCCAGTTCCTCTTCAATGGACACATTGTCACTGAAAATAAACAGATCCATGCCCATGCGCAGAGCCTTCTTTGCCTCAGCCGCCGCATACTCACCGGGCAGAGAGATCTGACACAGATCGTAGGTCTCCCCCGATGCCGCCAGTTCCTCAAGGCTTGCATAGCTAGTATAATCCGTAACATCCTTGCGGTCAATAATATTCATGACCAGTTCCGTCGCCTGGTCGCAAAGATCCTGGGTAGGGGCTGTCACAGCGATCACCAGGTCATTGGCAGTCACATCCCCGGGCAGCTCATAGCCCAGCTGCTTCAAAAGCGCCTGGTTGGCGCAGGTTGCCATCATAGCCTCCACATTGGTAATATCCCCCAGGGTCTTTACCCGATCCGGGATACCCATAAGGCTCACGGAGTCCACATATCGTTTTTTCAGTACATTGATTGTTTGCATTTTTTCACCTCATACCGGCTCTTCAGACAGTGTAAAACCGTCCTGTGTATTTTTTATCAGAATACGATAGCTTCTGTCTTCCTGCTCCTGATCTGCCCGGTGGTGACAGCCCACACTTCCTTTACGGTACAGAGCGGACGCCATCGCTATTTTCGCTGTAAGCAGGTCGTTATAAAGTCTTTGCAGTTCATAACAGTTTTCATGATCGGGAAGCTGTAAACGCAAGGCGTCGATCTCACCCACGCCCTCCTCCAACTCCCCTTCCGTGCGGATCACACCCAGCTTGGTGCGAAGGATCCTGGCAAGCTTGTTACGTATGGGCGCAAGATCCACAGAGGGCTTGCGGTTTTGCACCGGAACTTCCCCTGCTTTGGTGCAGGGTCTGTAGCTGTGCAAGGCTGTTCTTCCCGCGATGCGGCCGAATACCATTGTCTCCAGTCCCGCATTGCCGCCCAGGCGATTGGCGCCGTGAAGACCGCCTGTGACTTCACCGCAGGCAATCAGCCCCGGAACGCCGGTACGGCAATCCTCGTCAATATACACACCGCCGCAGGTGGTATGGGCCGCCGGCGCGATCTCCACCGGCTCCTTGCACATATCGATCCCATGGGCCAAATACCGGTCCCGATAGGGCTTGTAGATCCCATCCCACATAGTCTGAGGAACTGCTGTGGCATCAAACCACACGCCCCCATGGGGGGTTGCATTCCCGTTGCGGATCTGGGCCGCAATGGCCTTGGCCTGGATATCCTTTCCCACCTGCTCCTGCATAAAGCGCTCGCCCTTGCCGTTTCGCAGGACAGCCCCTTCATAGAACATGGTGGTAATGATGCTTCTGCCAGCCAAAGCCTCCGGCCAAACAGCGGCACTGGGCTCAAACTGGATAAACTCCATATCCGTCAGGCGACACCCTGCCAAATAGGCCATGGCACAGCCGTCACCGCCAATATCCGGGGAGTTGGTCGATTCCGGGAACAGCCGGCCAAAGCCGCCCGTGGCCAAAATCACCGCGCCTGCATAAACGGTTTGGAATGTGTCGGATTCTTTGTCATAGCATCGGGCGCCAACCACAGCTTCTTCCTGCTTTATCAGCTCCAGAGCCCGGAAATTCCGATGCAGACGGAATCTTCCGGATGCTTCCAGCTTTTTGCGCAGGACATTGAGCATCACAGGTCCCGTATTGTTGCCGATGCCGGCGATCCGGGGAACAGAAGATCCCAAAGACTGGATCCGTCCCGCATCTACAGAAAGACCCAGCTCCGCAAAATAGTCGGGCAATAGCAAGCTGTCCCGGCATAACCGGCGGACCAGCCGTGGATCCGCCTGACCGTAGCCGGATCCTATAGAATCCCGGTAGAACAGTTCTTCACTGTCCCCCTCCCCCACAGGCAGACAAAAGCCATGGATGTAGGGAGACGCTCCGCCGCCCCAGGCCAGCAGATCCACTGATAAATCGCTGTGTTTCACGATCTCCCAGGCGGCACAAAACCCGGACAAGCCACCGCCAAGGATCAAAATATCGGTTTTCATTCCCAAATACCGCCCTTGGCCATGGAGCCTACATTCTTCACAAACAGCCGCAGGAAACGGGGGTATTTTTCTGCCGGGAAGGTCCAGGAAAACTCTGCCTTCCGCTGTGCCAGCTCTTCTGCCGACAGTTCTACGTTCATGGTACGGTTCTTCACATCGATCTCGATCACGTCCCCCTCCCGGATCAGGCCAAGGGGACCGCCCAAAGCCGCCTCAGGGGAAACATAACCCACACTCAAACCGGAGGTGCCGCCGGAGAACCGTCCGTCGGTGATCACCGCACAGCTTTTATACAACGCAGGGTCACCCTTCAGTTCCTCCTGGAAGGTAAAGGCCGTGGTGCCGAACCGGGCCTTCAGGCCCAAAAACCGCAGAACACAGGCATCTCCCGGCTGGATCTTTCCGGCACGCAATGCCGCAAGGCCCTCCTCCAAAGAGTCAAACACCCGGGCCTTGCCCTTGAAATAGGTCAGTTCTTCAGGAACGGCGGCGATCTTCAGGATCGAACCCTCGGGAGCCAGGTTGCCGTAGAGCACACCCAGTCCCGGCTCTCTGGAAACGGGGTTTTCCAGGGTGCGGATCACAGCTTCATCATACTTGGGGGCTGTGCGGTAGTTCTCCTCCAGGGTATGCCCGGTAACGGTCATACAGCCGCCGTCCAGCTTGGGCATCAACTCCCGCAGGAGTGCCCGCATACCACCTGCCAGGTCCAGGTCTTTCAGGCTGAAAGGACCGCCGGGTGCCAGATGGCTGAGCAGAGGGATCTCGTTGGAGGCTTCGTCAAAATACTTCCACCAGGGAAGATCATACCCTGCCTCATTGGCAATGGCAGGAAGATGCAAAATCAGGTTGGAAGATCCAGCCACCGCCATATCCATTTTAATGGCATTTTTGATTGCCTCTACACTCATCACGTCCCGGGCTCTGATATCATGCTTCACCAGGTACATGATCTGCTTACCGGCCTCATAGGCAAGCTTATAAATGGCAGAGCCGGAGGCATCCATGGTGGCATTGCCGGGCAGGGTCATACCCATAGCCTCTGCCGCCATACACATGGAGTTGGCAGTGGTCATAGAGGTGCAGGCGCCGCAGGTACCCCAGGAGTTTTCGATCAGATCGTTATAAAGGTCCATATCCATGGCGCCCTTGTGGGCAGTGCCTACCTTGTCCTGGGCATGGAT
>SVLB01000076.1 GCA_015068135.1 Oscillospiraceae bacterium
GCGTCAAGGCTGTCGTTAACGGTACTCCCTGCCATGTGTACGCTTGTACCAGATGCCTCCGTTCCAATAAGGTCGAGCGTGCGGTCTAATTCCATAAGCAACAAGATAAGACAGATCTTCGGATCTGTCTTTTTTGTTTTTAGAGAGATTCATTTGGCTGTTTATCAGGCCAATTATCGATTATCTCTGTAGGGGACGGGTTTCCCGTCCCGCACCAACCGCACAGCGAATTCGCCATAATGCCCTGATATCTTGACATTTTTCTGCCGGGATGGGAAACCCATCCCCTACGGTGGTGTATGGCATTTGTAAGCTAAACGATCATTTATCAAAATAAAAAGTCTTTCTGCCGGTATTATACCAACAGAAAGACTTTTTTGCAATAGGAATGGCTTATTCGGCGCTGCCCAGGAAATACACGGTGCAGTTCCGGTTTCCGAACTGGATGCAATCCCAACGGGTGGGGAACCAGATATCGATGCGGTTGCCGATGATGTTGCTGTCGCCGGCATCCTCGGCACAGGCAATGCCGTATACATAGTCGCCGTCATCGGAGATGATGAACATCCGGGTGCCGAAGGGGATCACGCCCGGGTCCACGGCAACCACACCGGAGCGGGCCTGGGTGCCGGTGGCGGTGGTGCCCTGGTTATAGTAGGCTGTGGCGTTGCAGGTCATGGAGCCGGTGTAGGTCAGCACCTGACCATTGGGCAGGATAATCCGGTCCTCCAGAATTACGGGCATATCCGCGTCGCTGGCGGGCATGGCGGCCAGACCGGTACCGATGGCGATTACTTCCTCCACGGCGTTTCGGGTGACGGTCTGGGTCAGCAGGGTTCTGCCCACTTCCCGGCCGTTGATGTAGGTGACGGTGGCGGTGCACAGCAGTTCGCCATCCACACCTTCGACAATAACCTCCTCCATACCCTCAGGGAGGGAGGGGTCGTAGCAGTAGCTGGTGGAGTGGTGGAGGGTTGCGGTATAGGTCTGCTCCTGATGGATCACACGGTCGATGCGCAGGCGCATCCCATCGTAGGTATCGGCATCCGGAGGCCAGGACAGGGTATCATTTTCCTCCAGGGACAGATTCAGCCGGATCAGCAGCTGCTCCACGGTTTCTCCGTGGGAGGTGGCTGTCATTTCCTCGCCGCAGTAATTGATGTAAATGGTCTGACTGCGGCGGATGGTGATTTCTGAGGTGCCGATGCCGGCCTGGGTGGTATAGGTGTCATTCTCGTCCAGCTCGAGTCCGGCTTCGCCCAGAACCGTCCGGGGATCTGTGGCAGAAGTGGTGTATGTAATGACCCGGGAACCGTCGGTGATGACATAGGTGTTCTTGGCAAAGGCGGTCTGGGACAGGAACAGGACCAGCAGTACCACGGGAAGCAGTGTGGCTGCTGCGCGGATAAACAGAACTTTTCTCTTTAAGGCAAAACGCTTGAGTGTGCGCACGGATGGAACCTCCTTCTTCAAAAAGTTAAGATCAGAATCCCTGGAAAACAATATAACAATAAGTTACAAAATATTTCTGCGGAATTGAGATGCTGTTATTATAGCAAAATAATCGAAAAAGTCAAGTTATTTGTTGTTTTCGACGGTAAAGCCTAACTTTTGACAGAAATTATGTCAAATAATTTATGTAAACCTGATAATGAACTTGTGGCCGCATTTCGTAGAAAAACACAAGATGTAGTGTCTATTTGTAACTTTTTGTTAACATAAAAAGTTTACAGACCGTTTTTGGGGGTTCCTGACCGGGAAACGTATTATGTAAATCTTTTGAATATGCAAAGTGAATTTCTGTATGAAAATTACCCTATTGGTATTGACAAAATGTATAAAATGTGCTACATTTTTTGTACAAAAAAGCTGTGATGAAGACATGCGGTCCCGGAAAGATTCCCAGAGAGGATGCCATTTTGGTGCAAGGCTTCCGTAACACTGCCGGGGACGATACCACTTCTGAGCTGCGGGGAAGAAATGCCCCGACGGGTGCGCCCGTTACAGTGCCAATGAGTGGCTTCTGAAAAGAGGCAACCAGGGTGGAACCGTGGAATACTGCAAGTTACTGTATCCCACCCCTGATCTTTGTTCAGGGGGTGGGTATTTTTTATACCTTTCTCCCGAATCAGAAAAGGAGGAAAACCAAAATGGAAAACGAAAACCTGTACACCTTTGAAAACCCCGAGTACCGCAAGACCTTCTGGCACACCAGTTCCCATGTGATGGCTCAGGCCGTCAAGAGACTGTGGCCCGAGGTGAAGCTGGCCATCGGCCCTGCCATTGCCGAGGGCTGGTATTATGACTTCGATGCACCTTTCTCCTTCACCCCCGACCATCTGAAGCAGATCGAGGCCGAGATGAAGAAGATCATCAAGGAGCGCATCCGCCTGGAGCGCAGCGAGAAGCCCCGTGCCGAGGCCATTGCCTACATGGAGAGCCTCAACGAGCCTTACAAGGTGGAGCTCATCAACGATCTGCCTGAGGATGCCGTCATCAGCTTCTACACCCAGGGCGATTTCACCGACCTGTGCGCCGGTCCCCACCTGGACCACACCGGCCGTCTGCGCCACAATGGCTTCAAGCTGACGAAAAGCTGCGGCGCCTACTGGCGGGGCGATTCCAACCGTCAGATGCTCCAGAGGATCTACGGCATCGGCTTCCCCTCCAAGGACGAGCTGGATGCCTACCTGAAGGCTCAGGAAGAGGCACTGAAGCGGGACCACAACAAGCTGGGCCGCGAGCTGGAATTCTTCACCACCGTGGAGGAGATCGGCCAGGGCCTGCCCATCCTGCTGCCCAAGGGCGCAAGAGTCATCCAGACCCTGCAGCGCTGGGTGGAGGATGAAGAGCAGAAGCGCGGCTACCTGCTGACCAAGACCCCCCTGATGGCAAAGCGTGACCTGTACCGGATCTCCGGCCACTGGGATCACTACCTGGACGGCATGTTCATCCTGGGCGATCCCTATGATGAGGAGAAGGAGTGCTTTGCACTGCGTCCCATGACCTGCCCCTTCCAGTATCAGGTCTACCTGAACCGGGCCCGTTCCTACCGCGATCTGCCCATGCGCCTGGGCGAGACCTCTACTCTGTTCCGCAACGAGGACTCCGGTGAGATGCATGGTCTGATCCGTGTCCGCCAGTTCACCATCTCCGAGGGCCACCTGGTTCTCCGCCCCGATCAGCTGGAGGAGGAATTCAAGGGCTGCCTGGAGCTGGCCAAGTACTGCCTGGATACCGTGGGCATGCTGGAAAACTGCTCCTTCCGGTTCTCCCAGTGGGATCCCGCCCGTGCCGGCGTCAAGTACGAAGGCACCGCAGAGCAGTGGGAAGAGGCTCAGCGGATCATGGGTGAGATTCTGGATAACCTGGGCGTTGAGTACGAGATCGGCATCGACGAGGCCGCTTTCTACGGCCCCAAGCTGGACATCCAGTACAAGAACGTCTTCGGCAAGGAAGACACCATCGTCACCATCCAGATCGATATGCTGCTGGCCCAGAAGTTCGGCATGGAATACACCGATTCCGACGGTCAGAAGAAGACCCCCTATATCATCCACCGTACTTCCCTGGGCTGCTACGAGCGGACCCTGGCCTACCTGATCGAGCGTTACGCCGGTGCTCTGCCCCTGTGGATGATGCCCACTCAGGTGAAGGTGCTGCCCATCACCGACCGGGCTCACGAGTATGCAAAGGAGCTGGCCGCAAAGCTGAATGCCCTGAACATCCACACCGAGACCGACTGCCGCAGCGAGAAGCTGGGCTACAAGATCCGGGAAGCTCAGATGCAGAAGATCCCCTATATGCTGGTCATCGGCGACCGGGATATGGAGAACGGCA
>SVLB01000044.1 GCA_015068135.1 Oscillospiraceae bacterium
CCGTTTTTACCGAAAAGTTATCCACAGCCCTTAAACTGCACATAAACGAACGGAGGATCCCATTCCTGAGATCCTCCGTCTTTTGTTAGGCTGTTTCTTTACAGCCCCGTTTATGTTAGGCTGTAACGGCGTTTCGGGCCGCTTGCTTCCGGAAAAGGATCCGGTAGGCAATAAGCTGAGCCACCAGGGTCATCCCCCAGGAGATGGGATAGGACACAAACAGGCCGTCAGGCGTATGCATCCCGGGCTGTGCAAAAACCGTCAGGATCCAAACCACACGGAAGACACAAACGCCGGAAACCGTAAGGATCGTAGGTGCCAGCACCGAGCCCATTCCCCGGAGCATACCGGTAGTCACATCCATCATGCCGCAAAGAAAATAGGGCAAAGTCAGCCAAACCAGCCGTTCCATACCCTTGGCGATGGCCTGGGGTTCTCCCGGAATAAACAGTGCAAGCAACGGTTCTCCAAAGAGATAGACCACCGCCCCCAAAGTCGCGCCCACCACAAACACACAGCCAAGGCAAACCCTGCTGATTTTACGGACCCGGTCATACTGTCCCGCACCCACATTTTGTCCAACAAAATTGGTGGCCGCCTGCTGGAAAGCATTCATAGAAAAATACACAATGTTTTCCAAGTTGCCTGCCGCGGAGCTTCCGGACACAAATTCCGTACCAAAACTGTTAATGGAGGACTGGATCAGCACATTGGAGATAGAAAAGGCCAGACTTTGCAGGCCTGCAGGCAGACCCAACCGGACCGTCTTGGCCAGCTCTGCTTTATGGAAACGAAGCTTTTTCAGGTACAGCTTACAGCTGTCCGTCCGGCGCATGAGGGTAACCATCACCAGCACCGCCGAAACCACCTGGGAGATCACCGTTGCCCAGGCAACGCCCTCCACATTCATATCCATCCAAAACACGAAAACGTAGTTGAGTCCCACGTTCAAAGCACCGGAAATGCCCAGGTAAAGCAATGGGCTTTTGGTATCTCCTACCGCCCGCAGAATAGCCGCGCAGAAGTTATAGATCAGTGTAAAGGTAATACCCAAAAAGTAGATGCGGATATACTCCACAGAGAGCGGAAGGATATCCTCCGGGGTGCCCATGACCCGCAGAAGATCTTCGGAAAGCGCAATGCCGATCACTGTCACCGCCAAACCACACACGACTGCCAGGGGGATGGCAGTATGTACCGTGCGGCTGACCTCCCGGTCCTTCCTGCCGCCCACGCCATGGGCAACACAAATACCGGCACCGACCGTAAAGCCGATGAACACATTGATGATCAGGTGGATCAGCGAAGATGTGGCTCCTACGGCACCCACCGAGGTGCCACCGTGGCGCTGTCCCACAATGGCCATATCTGCCATGTTGAAGGCCACCTGAAGCACGCTGGTCAAAATGATCGGGATCGCGTAGGCGATCACGCTGGGAAGTATCGGACCGCGGAGCATGCTGCTTTGATGTCGCCGCATGGTGCATCAACCCCTTTCCTTCCCATCATTATAGCCTCATTCAAAAAAATAGCAATAGGTGTACGCAAAAATCCCTCATAATTTCAGTGTGTTTTCAGTCTGACATGTTATGATGGCGGCATAGGAGGTGTTGTATGGATTATCAGGCAATTTTCAAACGGTATGAACTGAAATACCTTTTATCCCGACAGCAATATGACCGGATCCGGGAGGTTTTATCTTCCTATATGGCTCCGGATCCCTATGGTTTGACCACGATCCGTAATGTGTATTTTGACACAGATTCTTTTTTACTGATCCGCCGGTCCATGGAAAAGCCCATGTATAAGGAAAAGCTACGGGTACGCAGTTACCGGACCCGGCAAATGAGTGATCCCGTATTCGTGGAACTGAAAAAGAAGTACAAGGGCGTTGTCTACAAGCGAAGGCTCTCCATGCCCCAGGAGGATGCCTTTTCCTGGCTCAGCGGAGCCGTAGACAAGATGCCTCACAGCCAGATCGGGCGGGAACTGGAATACTTCCGAAGCTATTACGGTGGGCTGCAACCCACTGTATTTTTAAGCTATGACCGGCAGGCCCTGCTTTGTCCCCACAGTGATCTGCGGATCACCTTCGATACCGCCATCCGTTACCGCACCGACGGGCTTTCCCTGGAACTGCCCCCGGATGGCGTCGTACTGCTGCCGGAGGATCAGGTGCTCATGGAACTGAAAACCGCCGGAGGGCTTCCCCTTTGGCTCACAAGTTTTCTGAGCCGTGAGAAGCTCTTCAAAGCCTCATATTCCAAATATGCCCACGCCTATGCCCATATGAAAGGAGTCCACAGCCATGTTTGACAGCATTTTTCAAGGTCTATTTGACACCTCTATGACCCAGGTGATCTCCCCTGGAGATTTTCTGCTCTGTCTGGGCTGCAGTTTGATTTTGGGGTTTTTACTGGCGCTGACCTATACCTATCGCACCCGTTACACCAAAAGCTTTCTGTTTACCCTATCCTTACTGCCTGCAGTGGTATGTGTGGTGATCATGATGGTAAACGGCAATATCGGTACCGGCGTTGCCGTGGCCGGTGCCTTCAGCCTGGTGCGGTTTCGTTCCGCCCCCGGCAGTGCCAAGGAGATCGGTGTACTGTTTTTAGCCATGGGTGCCGGTCTCATCGCCGGTATGGGCTACTTGGGCTACAGCGTTCTGTTCACCCTGGTCATGTGCCTGGTAACGGTACTCTACACCCGGCTGACCCCCAATGCAGAGCGGCATAAACTGCTCAACATCACCATCCCCGAGGATCTGAACTACAGTGGCGTATTTGAGCCGGTTTTGGAGCAATACACTCTCAGCCACAGCCTAACCAAGGTTAAGACCACCAATATGGGAAGCTTGTTCCGGCTCTCCTATGAGATCGCCCTGAAGGCCGATGCTGACGAAAAGGCCCTTTTGGACGAACTGCGATGCAGAAACGGCAATTTGGAGGTCAGTCTGTGCCGCCAGGAGACCTCTGTACAGGAGCTTTGAGTATGAAAAGATTATGGATCGCCCTTTTGGGCCTGAGCATTCTTTTATCCGGCTGCAGCGAACGCACGGATGTGCTCTCCGATGCCCCGGATCCAGTGGAGGTTTCTCCCACCGTCGATTCCACCCAATCCACCGAAGCCGTTACTGCAACCATCCCCCAAGGCCTTGTACTGTTTACAGAACGGGACAACCGAACGGAATACGAAGACCAGGTGGCTACCCTTGTATTCAACGGAAGCGATCTCTCCGGAGATGTGGATGCGATAGTAAAAAATAGCAATACTGTGACTCTCAGTGATCCCGGCACCTTTGTTCTGCAGGGTAATTTCACCGGCACTATACTGGTGGATGCCCCCAAGGATGCCAAGCTGCAAATCGTTTTGGACAATATACAGATCCAGGGCAAGGAAACGGCACCTTTATATATCCGTCAGGCGGACAAGGTCTTCATCACCCTGAAAGACGGCACGAAGAATACTCTGATCGCGCCGGAAAGCTTTGCGGCTATAGACGAAAACAATGTAGACGGTGCCGTTTTTTCCAAGGCAGATCTGACTTTTAACGGAAGCGGCAGCCTTACCCTGGAATGCACCACCGGTCATGGCATTGTCGCGAAGGACGACCTTGCTGTCTGCGGCGGCAACTACACCGTTTCCTGCGCCGGTCACGGTGTCCAGGCCAATGACAGCATTCGTATTTCCCGGGGGCAGTGGCAGATCACTGCGGGCAAAGACGGCTTCCACGCAGAAAATGAAGAAGACTCTCAGCTGGGCTTTGTCTATGTAGAAAGCGGAAACTACACCATTGATGCTCAGGGTGACGGCATCAGCGCCGGGGCCTGGATGCAGATTTTGGACGGAAGCTTTGCCATCGTCACCGGCGGCGGCAGTGTCAACGGGGATAAGGCCAGTTCCTCCGGTTACGGCGGTTTTATGGGGGGCTTCGGGGGGCGTCCCGGCGGCTTCGGGCAAATGGAAGCCGCTACGGATACGGACAGCACCAGCCTGAAAGGCATCAAAGCCGCTGGCGCTCTGGAAATTCAAAAGGGAAGCTTTACCCTGGACTGTGCAGACGATGCCATCCATTCCAACGCCTCTGTAACTGTTCTGAGCGGTGATTATACCATCACCACCGGCGATGACGGCATTCACGGAGATGAAAGCTTGATCATCAAAGGCGGTAATATCACCGTCAGTGAAAGCTACGAAGGTTTGGAGGCACTGGATATTCAGATCATGGACGGCAACATCCGTCTTGTCTGCTCCGATGACGGCATCAATGCCGCAGGAGGCAACGATGCCAGTGGCTTTGGCGGTGGCAGAGGCGATATGTTCGGAGGCCGCGGCGGCGGTGGCCGTGGTGGAAACCCCGGTGGCTTCGGCGGCATGGGCGGCGGTGGCAACGGCTCCATCACCATCAGCGGCGGCACAGTCTACATGAACGCCTCCGGTGACGGCATCGATGCCAACGGAAGCCTTACCATCACCGGCGGTCACATAACAGTCTGCGGCCCCACCAGAGGGGATACCGCCGTTTTGGACTATGACAATTCCGCCACCATCACCGGCGGCACCTTCATCGGGACTGGATCTTCCATGATGGCCCAAAGCTTCAGCCAATCCTCCCAGGGGGTTCTGGCATTGAGCATGGGAGGGAATCTGACCGCAGGTACTCCCATTCAGATCACGGACAGTAACGGCACAGTGATCATGGAATATACACCTGCTTTGGACTATGCTATTTTAATCTTCTCCACCCCGGAGCTTATCAAGGGAGAAAGCTACACAGTCACCATCGGCGACCAATCCGGCACCTTTGCCGCCGGGTAATATCAAAAAGCGAAAACACCCGGTAAAATCGTGGGGGCTTGCCCTCACCGATCTTACCGGGTGCAAGTTTTGCGGTGAGGGCAAGCCCCCACCCTACGAATACGCCTCAGGAACCGTTTCATGGCAATTGACAGTCGTTAGATTTGTTTGTATAATGGAGAAAAATCCAATTTTAAGGAGTATTTCTATGATTTTCAAACGAAGCCTTGCTGTAGCTTTGGTACTGGCTGCCCTTTTGGGGCTTGTGGCCTGCGGTGACGATGCCCCCGAGCAGACCACTGCCGCCACCACACAGCCCACGGAAGAATCCCTCCCCCCTGCTGAGCCCCTGTCTTATTTCGACGAGACCGAAAAGGAATGGGTCATTGCCGACTGTGCGGGTTTGGAGTTACTTCGGGAGCATCCCGACGGCAATTTCCGCATTGCCGCTGAGATCGACTGCGGCGGTATGGAATGGACCCCTATTGCGTCCTTTTCCGGTCGGATCACCGGTCTTTGGGGTGGAAAATTCAACCACACCATTTCGAATCTGAAGATCCGGGAGCAAGGAGATGCCGGATTCTTTCTCAACCTGTCCGGTACCGTGGAGGATCTGAATTTTGATAACATTTCCGTAGACACCAACGGGAACGCCGGTTTCTTGGCAGTGGATTTCACCGGCACTGTCAAGGATGTGGACGGCACCCATATCCTCATCGGCTGCAGCAGCGAGGATGTCGCCCTCGGCGGTATGTTCGCCAATGCCCAGGGTGTGATCGAGGACTGCTCCATCCGGGGAAATCTTACCGCCACCAAGCTTTCCGGAACGGACAACCGAATCGGCGGCTTTGCCGGTGTCTGTACCGGCAGCTTGACTAATTTGGATGTTCGCACTGCCATTACCGTGGCCACCACAGAGGGCGGCGGCAATGTGGGCGGCATTGCCGGTATCGGCCAGGATGCCAGCTGGAACAAGGTGGATTTTAGCGGCTATCTGCGCATGGACTCCGGGGATGCCCCCTTCAGTGTGGGTACCCTGGCAGGAACCCTGGATGGCATCATTATGGAATCCTACTCCTCCGCCCGGGAATACGCCATGAACGGCACAGCCCTGACAACGGGAAACACCTACTGCGGTACCCTTGTGGGAGAAAGCTCTCTTACCGACTGCTGGATCCGGGATGTAACCTCTTTGGATGAACATCTTCCCATTGAGGAGCTGACCATGCGCCAAAAAGCCGTGGATTATATGTACACTACCTGCACCATTCCCTGGACACCGGTAAAGGATATGCACCATTCTGATAGCTGCGCCTCCCATCATATTCAGGATTACAAGGCCGGAACCACCTATTTCGGTCAGCCCTACACCCACTTCTGCGCATCCTTGGAGCGCTTCACCAGTGTCTTGGAGGAGGATGGCACTGTGCAGGAGAAGATCGCCTCCGAGGGTTGGGAGTATGTTATGGGCAATGACTGCGCCGATGCCATCTACTGGGCATGGAGCCAGTTCAGCCCCTCCATCACTTACACCCTGACCCACAATATGATCTGCACCAACGGCACCGTTCCCGTGGGCGAGTACGCCCTTGCCAACCACGAACTCACCTCTGATACCTGCCAGCTCAACGGAGAAGCGGTGATGTATGAGGCCTATGCCCAGGTGAAGATGGGCGACGGTCTGCTGTTTGCCCCCGGTCATCTGCGCATGGCCGCTGAAGCCGCCTATGTGTACCGAAACGAAGACGGAACGATCAATCCGGAAAAGAGCTATATCCGTTTCCACGAGCAGGGCGCTACCATGAAGGTAGAGGAGCATTTTTCCACCTGCTCCGTAAATAAAAAAGCCACCTTTGCCAAGCTGTTCTCCGGCAATTACATTCCTGTGACCATTCCCGAATTTGCCCAGGGCAAAGCCGGTGAGATCTCTGTAACCTGCGACACCGAGGCAAACAGCTTTTCCGATGTGTTTAGCGGTACCATTACCTCCAACTACCGGATCAACTGGGTCACCACCGAGCTTTTTGACGGCGATGGCAACCTCCTTGCCTCCGACATCATCTATCCCACCGCTCAGAAACATAACGACACCTTCAGCCTGATGCTGCTGAGCAATACGGTGCGAAAGAGCGATCTGGAAGCCGGTAAGACCTACCGGATCGTAGTCAAGGTTGGTGTTGCCGATCAGCAGGAGATCCCCGTCCGGGATCTGACATTTACGGCATAACGCTGTTCGTTAACAAACTTCTTTCTGTTATATTGTTTGGCATCAAAAATGCAGGCTGTGCAATTGCACAGCCTGCAAAATTTATACTGTCTATACAGATAATTCCCTGCAGCCAACCAAGATCATATTTTATACCGGATCTCCATCAGGATTTTCGGGTTTTTCATAGGTTGCATAGTTGCAGATATTCTCCACATCCCAATTCTTCATAACGGGATTGGTCTCGATCATTGCCCGTAGGATTTTTAGCTGTCCCTTGGTATAAGCCATATACTGCCGGTTCACTATCTCCACCACGGTCCGCAAAGTGGTGGTTTTCTCTGCGCTCTGAATAACCGTTCCATCCGCAAGCTGCAGGCTGGCTGCGGCCGCAAGCACAGTCTCACCGAACCGCTCCGCATCAAACCCGTTGATCCGCAGGCTATAGGTCTTGCCGGAAACAAAGTCCGTCATCGGTTTGAAGCATTGAACCGGATTATGCCCTGCCAGCTCCAAAGTAAAGCCAAAGGCATTCTCTTTGTCCAATTGCGCGACTACCATATCATCTGCATAAAATACCGCTTTGTAGCCAATACCCGTCACCGCAGGTGCCAAGCTCATATGTGTTACGCTGAAATAGAACCGGTGGAAGGTATAGCCGTCTTCTGCAGGTACCGTCAGATATCGGCGGATCGCACCCACCATTTGGGTCGTGGTTTTCAGATGACGGGCGGGCACTACCGGCTGACCGTTTACGTTGATACAGTTGAAATGACCCATGTTTTCACAGCTGTAGCCATTGGTAGACGAATCCATGCCATAAACCTGATAGCCATTGGTGATCATGGTGCCGGTAAGGGTATGACCGTTAAGATCCAGATACAGATCCTTCTGCAAAGTCAGATCCGCTTCCCCATCGGACAACAGCTTTACATATCCATTATTCGGGCAAGCATTGACCGCCTCGTTAAAGCTGTTATAGATTCCCTTTTGCACTCCGCTCTCCATAACCGCCACGGATTCAGAAGCTCTCACTGTTACCGTTCCGCTTTGTACCTGAAATTTCACAGGCTCCTCGTTGTAGTTTCCGCAGGTGCGCAAAAGGAAGGTTACCGGATACTCTCCCGGTTCCGCATTCTCCGATACTGCAAAGGTAAATGTCATCAGCAGACCGTCTTCGGTCACATCCTCATTTTCGGTCCAGACATACTGCTTGCCCTCGGTAAAATCAGAGATCAAATCCCCGTTTTCTGTATGGATGAGCGTCAGCTCCGGGGCATACTGGGGGGTCATTTCCAGGTAAGCAAATCCTGGATTGTCGGTAAGTGTTACCTGCACGGTGATTTGCTCCCCGGGGTCACAGGTTACATCCTCACACACGATCATGGGATAGCCCGACGCACCGGCAACCATTACGGCACCTGCCAAAAGCACCAGTGCGCATAATGCTACGAATCCTTTTTTCATCGTACATCACCCCTCTACTGAGGTCCCAGAACTACCGTAGAATTCCCGGTCTCATAATCGTAATTGGCCAAATACTTCTTCAGGCGAATCACATCAAATCCGTCCACCTTGCCATCACCGGTCGCATCCCCACCGGCACAGATCTCCACAGTGGAGGTTTCAGTATCATAATCGTAATTGGCAAGATACTTCTTCAGCCGGATCACATCAAATCCATCGATCTTTCCGTCTCCGGTAGCATCACCGTAAGTAAATTCGGTTACTTCAATGGTAGCATTGACAACGGCCAAATCTACCGATTCCTCCCCTGCGTTAATACAGTTTCTTACCACAAAGCCCACAGAATATGTGCCAATTTGTACATCCTCTGCTGCCTGGAAGGTAAAGGTCATCAGCAAACCGTCCCTATCTATATCCGTATCCGAAACCCAAATGTACTGCTTACCCTTTGTCATATCCGAGATCAGGTCTCCGTTTTCTACCTGGACCAAAGTCAGCTCAGCAGGCAGGATCGGTGTCACTTCCAAATAGGAGAAGGGACGATGGTTTCTGATCTCCGCTGTCACCGTAAACTCCTGTCCCTTGTTAACCTGCTTGCTCTGCAGGAAGATTTGTGGCGCATCTTTATCGACCTGTGTTTGCGATGCACGAACTGTTACGGTAAAGGTTGTTGTAAATCCGCCGTAGCTGACTGTGACTGTCTTTTCTCCAACCGTATCAGAAGAAAATCCGTTGACGGTAAATCCGCTCGAAAGGATTTCTTCAGAACCGTCGCTATATTTCAGGGCAAGGGTCAAACCGGTGATGTCCAGTTCCTCTCCCACCTCGTATTCCACTTTGTCAGGGTTCGTATTTACAATGATTCCAGAGGGCGTTGCATTCCGCTTCCAAACAGCATACAGCGTAGTGGTCCCGTCCTTGGTAAAGCTGGCTCCCGGCAGATAGGATGCCTGTGTGGCATCGGGAGCCTCCGCCCATCCGGTAAAAATCCAGCCTTCCCGTGTGGGCGTTTCGCTACTCAGGGTCAAAGGCTGGGTAGGCACCTTTGTCTGTGTTGCCGGAGCACCTGTGCCTCCGTTGGCATCGAAGCTGACAGAATACTCGAGAATCTCAATATCGAACAGCTGGTCAACTGTTCCAAGGGAAGTATACAGCTGCACATTCTCGCCCCAGCCACTGTTTACACCGTTATACACATCCAGCACTTTCATGCTGTTTGCCGCAACAATGTTATAACCGGCATTGGCCCTCTGAATATAAAAGAGCTGGTTTACCGTATTCGTATCTTCATAACAGCATATGTTGGTAAAAATCTCCGTACCGTTGCCGAAAACATCCATAACCCAGCCGTTTGCCAGGCTGAAGATCTTATAGCTTCCGGTTCCCGTTCTGACAAACCGCCACACAGATTCCGCAGAACCGTAGTCGCCCAATTGCACATTATTGTTCACATTGCAAAGCACATAGGGAGTTGCCGGGTATTTGATGTATGCATAGAAATCATCGCCCAGGTTTTCATATGTAATGCTGGGGTCTACATAGGTATAGTTAAAGGAGAAAGGATCCACTGCACCGGTCCACCAATTTGTAGTGCAGATCTGGAAATGGAGGTGATTTCCGGTAGACCAACCGGTCGTACCGACCCGGCCTACGATCCCGCCCTGGGGAATGTAGGTTCCTATGCCATACTCAGCCGGGATGCTTCCCGCCTGCATATGGGCATACTGATAGTACCTGCCATCATCGCCGTAAATGACCATTCCTGTACCAAAACCGTTACAGTCACCGGCATTCAGATGGGTCTCGCCGCAGCGCCAAAGCTTATGGACGGTTCCTCCCATGGCTGCAATCACCGTGGCACCGCCAATGGAACCGTCGGAAATGTCAATGCCGTCATGGTCCGAATGAAAATACTGGGTTATGTTGGTATGTCCGGGTACCGGCCAATAGAGCACATCCGCTGCCTGGGTCGTTACCGGGAAAGAGACTATCAGCATACAAACAGCTAAAATGTATGCAAACAATGTCTTTAATCGTTTCATTTTCATACTTGCCTCCAATATCATAGAAATTTCAAAACTTGTGATTAGCCTACGCTTTTCGTTACGGTAAATTACCACATTATCCACATTATGTTGTAGTTTCTGTCTGTATGATCCGGGAGCAATCGGATAATAAGAAAGACGGATACCATAAAACGGCATGACAGCAAAGCTCCTTCCTTTTGCTTTGAAATTATAGCGGAAGGGGCTTTCTTGGCATGCTTATTCAATTGTATATATGTATGATCCCGAAAAAGAGTTGCATTTATCTATCAATTGTGCTACAATCGTTTTGCGAAGGGGGATTGGTTAGAAATTGTTTTCTTACGCTTTAACCACATAATGTGGATTATGTTGTTGCCCCTTAGATGATCAATCCCAGTCGCTCGATCTTGCGGCGGTGCTCTATGCCGGTTGACATGATATAGATGCGGGTGGTATTGATACTGCTGTGTCCCAGGATATCGGCCAGCTTAGCAATATCTTTCTCGATACGATAGAAGGTACGGGCAAAGAGCTTACGCAGATTATGGGGAAAAACCTTGGACGGCTTTACTTGCGCTGCGGCGCAAAGCTTTTTCATAGATGCCCAAATATTACTGCGGTCAAGGGACTTTCCGGTTTTGGTCACAAAGATAGCCCCTGCAGCAATGCCCCGTTTTTGGGCATAACCCAGCAACAATTTTTTTAGTTTACCCGGAACGAGGATCGTCCGGGTCTTATTTTTGCAATCAACCGTCACTTCTCCCCTTTTTACCGCTTCCACGGTAAAATACCGCAATTCAGACACACGGATCCCAGTGCCGCAGATCGTTTTGAGCACCAGGTTCAGCTGTTCATTTTTTTTGGAGGCTTCCAAAAGGCGCAAATACTCTGCCTTTGTCAGTTCCTGATCCTCTGAGCAATAGGTTTGTCTTTGGGTGCGAATATTCTGCACCTTGCATTCAGCCACCCCCAAATAATCCAAAAACTTATTTACACTGGCCAGCATGGAGTTAACAGAACGCACTGCATAATTCTCTTTTACAAGCTGATTTTTCCAGGCGACCACTAATTCCTTTGTGATCTGCGCCCCCTTGGCAAAAAGGCAAAACGAGCGGACATCCCGGGAATACTTTTCCGTAGTAGCAGTACTTTTCTCCTCCCAGTGCAAATGGTTTACAAAATCCTCGATTTGTTTGGTCGACAGTTTCATGGTCACTCCTCCTTCATGTACATATGCCTATTGCCCCCCAGGAAGGAAACACCCAAAACAAAGAATTGTAAAAAAGCATAGTTATCCAGTGCGGACACACAATACGCCCATAGCTTACCAGCCCAATATCCACAATGTAAAAATGCTGTCACCCTGAACAAAAGGAGTCGAAGGATGACAGCATTTTTCGTATTGGATCGCTTGATTTATTCTTTTTCCCAGCAGAAGATCTGCATTTGCCGGTTTTTGACCCGGGTGATGAAATCCCGGACGTCAGCGATCGGGGTATCCGTTTCCAGGCCTGCGTAGCGGGCAAGCCCCGCCCCTCTATGGTTATCGGAGCCCGCCACCGGGATCAGATCGTAAGCCTGGGCATAATGGGCGGCCATGGCATTGACAAAATCGCTTTTACAGCCGTTGAGGATCTCCACACCATGCACATGCCGGGGAAACAGCCGGATATGGTCGATATACCCGGCTTCCATATAGGGATGGGCCTGAATGATCAAGGCACCGGATTCATCCAGCATGGTCAATAGCTCCGTGGTCTTCATCTCCAAAATCTCGGGATGCTCCAAATACCATTGCTTATCAATGCCGTAAATCAGAAAATCTGTGCCCTTATAGGACATTTCTTCTGCGCAGAAAACAGCGATGCCCAATTCCTCTCCCAGCTTTTTTGCCGCTTCATAATCGGAATAGTAGAAATTCAGCCGGGTTTCATAGTTTTCTGTTTTCTCCATGTTTAAATTCCCGTTAAGAAAATGGTTGGTCACAAAAATGCCCGCATATCCGGCATCTTTGTAAAAACGAACCGTTTCCTCCACGGTTGCTTTTCCGCATCGGCTTACCGGCGCGGTATGCAAATGGGTTTCATATCGGTACATCTTTCTTCTCCTAAGTCAATGGGTCCTGACCGCCGTTTCCGGGCTTGCAGCGTTTAAGGCGCTTGATGCCAAAACCCACTCCCCGGATCACCCCGTATTTTTCCAAAGCTTCGACCATATATTCCGAGCAGCTTGGCTCAAACCGGCATTTACGGCGCAGCTTTTCCGGTGCGTACCGCTGATACAGCCGCACCAGGCAGATCAAGAAGGGTCGCAGGCGCAGGATCAGCCACCCCAGGCATAACACTGCCGGAATTCCGATGCAAAGCCAGGTTTTTGCCCCCAAATGGTGCAATCCGATCCCCAGGAGCGCACCCACCGTCAGCGGCAGCAGCCAGGAAAGCACGATCCGAAGCCAGGAAACCCGGGGGCGGATCAGCTTTCTTTGATAGGTGGGGGATGTGGGGTCGTTTTCATCATAAAACAGGGCACGGACCACCGATTGGAGATCCGTGCCCTCTTCAAATTCGATCTTCTTCAAAGCAATTACTCTTCACGGACAAAGATCAGCATGTAATAGCTCACAGGAGCCGCCTGCTGCAAGCAACCGGGAGTTTCGGTAACGGTGATGGTCTCCATGGAGTGATACTCCCAGCCATTCTTGGTTTCTGCGTTGATCAGGTCCGCAAAGCCGTCAAATGCGGCCTGGGTGTTGCCCTTGCTCACATTGATGCTTCTGGGGCCGGCAACCGCCTTATACTTCTTCATAGGATAGTCCTCCCTTTTGTGTTTTCCTGTATTATGGACAATTATACATAAAACACATACATTTGTCTATAGCATTTTATTTCTGATTGTTTTGGGGAATTTCCACCCGGGTAGTATTCTGATACAGATACCGGTCACTGCTGGAATGCATCTGCAAGCTGCCTTCCAGCACATAATTTGCCGCCGCTGACTGTTTTCGCACACTTTTCAGCTGGCCCTTCATGATAAACACAACGATCAGGCCGATCACAAGTCCCACAATGCCGCAAATCAGAAGTTCTCCGAAAATCAATGTACCAATGGCACCAATGGCCAGGGTCAGGCCTAAAAGCCACATCCAGAAGGCCAGCCAGTTGACAGGCATATTGCCCACCATCTTGCCCGTCTGTCCGTTCATGGCAAAGGTAAATCGCTCTCCCTTGTAAAGGGTGGTCAGCATCCAAACGGGATACAGAGCATACTGCACCTTCCGGTCCGTCAGGCGAATGCTGGCATTGTCCTGGCGGACACTGTCATAGCCTTGAACTGTGGACCGGAACTCATCTTCCGTGCTTTGCCGGATCCGATCATTGGCTCTGGGGGCGCCATCCTGGGAGGACACATCATACTTGTCCGCCAAATAGCCTGCCAGGTAGGCCGTCTGGAAGTCCTGGGCCTGGGAAAGATCGTAAGGCTCCAAAGACTCCATCAGATCGTCAGGCATCTTGGAAGATCCGTCTACGGGTACGGAGGCAAAGCCCAGGGTGCCGGCACGGTGGACACTGTAATGCTTGGTTTGGGTATAGCGGTACTTGCTGTCGGACCACATACGCACTCTGGTGGCCCGGTAATTGATATCTGCCTCTACACCGGCATCGTAGAGCCAAAAAGGTACGTACATACCTTTGACTTCCTCAATGCGGTTTTCCTTTTTGAAGATCTTGGGAAGCAAGGGCTTACCGGAGTAATGCTTGGTCAGGGCAGCCTTGGCATCGTCTTTATCCTTTTGGAAGGGGATCACCAGATCCGGGCGCAGATCCCCCGCAAACTGCCCCTTCATCACCACAGGATTGTCGCAATAGGGGCAGGTCGTCGCTGCCGTAGTGGCATCGCCGATGACCTCACCGCCGCAGGATTCACATACATAGCTGCGCAGGCCCTCTGTTTCCGATGCGTCCCACTGGGTACCGTTTTCGCAATCCCAGGACATATCCTCCTGAGGCGTGTTTTTCAGTTCCTCGTCCAGGCTCTTCAGCGCCTCGACCTCAAACTCCGTATCACAGTAGGGGCATTTCATCTTTTGCAGATCACTGTCAAAGTTCAGTGCGCCGCCGCAAGCCGGGCATTTGTATTCCAACAAAGTCGCCATCCAATTCAACTCCCTCTTTATCCATTTCTGCAATTGTTGCAGGTTTATTTCATTATAGCACTGTTTCTTTCAAAATGCCACTACAGATTTGTTACAATTTATCCATGGATATTTCAGCGAATTTTCAGGTATGGGTGATACACTTACGGTACAAACTAACCACAAAGGAGGATTTGATCATGTATCAGCCTTTTGAAGAAAACAACGCGCAATTTCCTGCCCCGGAGGTCACACCTCCTGCTCCCGTACCGCCCGATAAGCCCAAGAAGTCCTTCGGGTTCGGTAAACTGATCGCCCTGGCTCTGGTCTGCTCCCTTTTGGGTGGCATTGTGGGTGCTGTGGGCTATCACTTCCTTGCCCCCGATACGGAAAAAGGGTCCGCGATCTCCAAACCGGACAACGTTAGCCAGGTCCTGATGGGTCAGCGGGAGAATACCGCTGTGCAGATCCACTCCGTTCCCAGCGCTACCCTGATGACTCCCGCTGAGGTTTACGCCGCCAATGTGCGCTCCACCGTGGGCATCACCACCTCGGTGACCACCAATTTTTGGGGCTATCAGACCACTTCTGCCGCCTCCGGCTCCGGCTTTATCTTCACCGACGACGGCTACATTCTCACCAATTACCATGTAATTGAGGACTCTGACAGCATCACCGTTTCCATGTATGACGGTGAATCCTATGCCGCCGATCTCATCGGCTATGACAGCAGCAACGATATCGCCATTTTGAAGATCGATGCCCAGGGCCTTGCTCCGGTGATTTTGGGAGATTCCAACAAGATGAACGTGGGCGACAGTGTCGTCGCCATCGGCAATCCCCTGGGAGAGCTGACCTTCTCTTTGACCGCCGGTACGGTCAGCGCCCTGAACCGGGAAGTGACCATGCAGTCCGGCGGCACCATGAACCTGATCCAAACGGACTGCGCCATTAACTCCGGTAACTCCGGCGGTGCGCTGTTCAATCTCTACGGTGAGGTCATCGGCATCACCAACGCCAAATACTCCAGCTCCGGTTCCGGGGCCTCCATTGATAATATCGCCTTTGCCATTCCTGTAAGCAATGTTTGGAATATTGTGGAAAGTATTTTGGAGAAGGGCTATATTGCCAAGCCCTATATTGGTATTTCCGTTGCGGATCTGAGCAAGGAGAGCCAGCTGTACGGACTGCCCCAGGGTGCTGCGGTACACAGCATTTCCAAGGATTCCCCGGCAGAGGCTGCCGGTTTGCAGATGGGTGACATCATTACCGCTGTAGACGGCACTGCCGTTACCTCCAGTTCGGAGCTGGTAGCCCTGATCGGGCAGGCCAAGATCGGTCAGGTGTTGGAGCTGAGTGTTTACCGGAAAGGACAGACCCTCACCGTCAGCGTTTCCGTTGGCGAACAGATCCAGGAAGCACTGCCTCAGCAGGAAGCGCCTGCCCGGCAGCCATTTCAGGGCTTTGGCTGGTAAAAATTCCCTTTAGGGCTTGATTTTACGGCAAAAATCGGTACAATAGGGACTATATACTTTACCGTAAAGGATTGGAGCCCATGAACAAGATTTTCATTCCCCAGGGTTACAAGCCCACCCTGGATGCTTACGATACCCAGCGGGCCATTGCCTATATCAAGCAGTCCTTTCAGGACGAGTTTGCCAGCGCACTGAACCTGAAGCGTGTGTCCGCACCTCTGTTTGTTACGGAGAATTCCGGTCTGAACGATAACCTCAACGGCTATGAACGGGCTGTCAGCTTTGACATCCCCGCTGTGGGGGCCGATGCCCAGGTCGTCCATTCCCTGGCAAAATGGAAGCGGCTGGCCCTGAAGCGGTACGGCTTTACCCTGGGTAACGGTCTGTATACCGATATGAACGCCATCCGCAGAGATGAGGCGCTGGACAATATCCACTCCATTTATGTGGACCAGTGGGACTGGGAAAAGGTCATTACTGCCCAAAACCGGAATTTGGATTATTTGAAGCTTATCGTCCGGGCCATTGTTGGGGCCATCTGCAACACCAACGACCGGCTCCATGTGCGTTTCCCGCAGCTGCAGACCAAGCTGGACCGGGAGGTATCCTTTATCACCACCCAGGAACTGGAGGATCTGTACCCGGATCTGACCGGTTCTCAGCGGGAGAAGGCCTATGTCAAAGAGCATCCCACCGCCTGCATTATGCAGATCGGTGGAAAGCTTCGCTCCGGAAAGCCCCACGACGGCAGAGCCCCGGACTATGACGACTGGCAGCTTAACTGCGATATCTTCTTCTGGGACGAGGTTTTGGACCGGGCTTTGGAGATCTCCTCCATGGGTATCCGTGTGGATGCCGAGTCTTTGGACCGTCAGCTGCGTCTAGCCGGCTGTGATGACCGCAGGAGTCTGCCCTTCCACACCATGCTTTTGAACAACGAGCTGCCCCTGACCATCGGCGGCGGTATCGGTCAGTCCAGACTTGCCATGCTGATGCTGGGATGTGCCCATATTGGCGAAGTCCAGTCCAGCGTTTGGGATCAGGACACTGTAAAAGCCTGCGAAAACGCAGGTATTCCCCTGCTGTAACAGAAAATTACGGATTTTCTGAAAAAACTATTTTACAAATGACGTTTTCTGTATTATAATGGGTCAGTAAAAGGCAACGATACTTTTATGTATTTTTCTTAGGATTGGAAGTGTTAAGTATGAGCCGGATGTTTGGTACTGTTTCTATGGGTATCCGCGCTCCCATCATCCGTCAGGGTGATGACCTGGTGCAGATCGTGACCGGTTGCATTCAGGATGCCATGAAATATGACGGACTGACTCCCCGGGACCGTGATGTGGTGGCTATGACGGAAGCCATTGTGGCCCGTGCCCAGGGTAACTACGCAAGCGTTGACCATATCGCAAAGGATGTTCGCAATAAGCTGGGCGGTGAGACCGTAGGTGTCATCTTCCCCATTCTCAGCCGTAACCGCTTCGCCATTTGTCTGCGCGGTATTGCCAAAGGCTGTAAGAAGATCGTTCTGATGCTCAGTTATCCGTCCGATGAAGTCGGCAACCATCTGATCGACTGGGACATGATGGATGAAAAGGGCGTTGATCCCTACAAGGATGTTCTGTCCGAAAAGACCTACCGCGAGCTCTTCGGCTATATCAAGCACCCCTTTACCGGTGTTGACTATGTGGAATACTATTCCGATCTGATCCGGGAATGCGGTGCTGAAGTAGAGGTCGTTTTTGCCAACGATCCCAGAGCCATTCTCAAGTATACCAAAAACGTGATCCACTGCGATATCCACACCCGTGCCCGTACCAAGCGGATCCTGAAGGCCGCCGGCGGTGAGCGGATCTTCGGTTTGGACGAGATCATGACCGAATCTGTTGACGGCAGTGGCTACAATCCCGGCTACGGATTGCTCGGCTCCAATAAATCCACGGAAGACACTGTGAAGCTGTTCCCCAGAGCCTGCCAGGATCTGGTAGAGGCCATTCAGGCTGAGCTCTTGAAGATCACCGGAAAGCATATCGAAGTCATGGTCTATGGCGACGGTGCTTTTAAGGATCCCGTAGGTAAGATTTGGGAGCTGGCTGACCCGGTGGTCTCCCCTGCCTATACCGCAGGCTTGGAGGGTACGCCCAATGAGCTGAAGCTGAAGTATTTGGCAGACAACGACTTTGCTGACCTGTCCGGTGAGGCTCTGCGTGACGCTATCCGGGACAAGATCCAGCAGAAGGACGGTAGCTCTTTGGTTGGCAATATGGCCGCTCAGGGCACCACGCCCCGCCGCCTGACAGATCTGATCGGCTCTCTGTGCGACCTGACCTCCGGCTCCGGCGATAAGGGTACTCCCATCGTCTATATCCAGGGTTATTTCGATAACTATACCAACGATTAATTGATTATATCAAAACCTCCCGGAAGCATTAACCGCTCCCGGGAGGTTTTTTTAGACACACCTTCCCCAAAGGGGAAGGTTTTTGATTACGGCAGATCTTCTGAAAATGCCTTCCCCTTTGGGGACAGTTTGCGTGAAGATAACGTGTTCATTGGGCGTGTGTGCGGCTTTGAGGCTTGGGTGTTCTCTTGTCTCTCGATCAATCTATTGGAGCGTAAGAAAACAGAAATCGTCTTTTTTCCCAATATCACAAATCTCTAACTATATCATTGTTGCAAATATACTGTTGACAAAAAGTAATTTATATAGCATAATAACTATGTTATTTTATTACAAAAAAATCTTCACTGCAAAATTAAGAATAAAACTCTCAAATAAGGAGGTTATCCTATGCAAACCAATCAAGGCCAATTAAGCAATTGTGATATAACCACGGAGCAGGCGTCCGATTCGGGATTAAAGATAAAGAATTTCCAATCCGCCCGTTTAAAAGGAGCCTCCTACGACATTACCCCATCAATCATTGCCATGTCGTCCCGTACTGGGATGTTGGAAACTGTATATCGGGAGAGTGTATATCCTTTCCATCACTACATCATTGTTTCCGCAAAGGATTCCATTCTTGTGGTCAGTAATGAATTTTTTGATGTCCCTGACTATATCGCGGGACATGTAGTGTCCAGAGTTTCCAAGGTCGTAGACGGATTTGGACATATCAGTACCAGCATTGATCCCGGTTGGCAAGGTGCTATGCTAATCGCACTAAGCAATCCGTCAAACAAGCCCATCAAGGTGCGTGTAGGAACATCCCTATATAATGAGGCCTCCGAAAACCCGCTTGCTACTGTTTCTTTCCACTATCTTGCTACACCTGCCAAGCTGGATGGAAGCAGCAGTTACCCTGGCATGCGTTTAGATCTTTTAAAGAAATGCTGTTACAACAATCGACAAGGATTACGTGCGTGGTGGCAGCGCTGTATTCACCCATCCCGCCGTAAATTTACAGACTTTTTCTTCGCCTATTGCCAAGTGCATCACCTCGATCTAAACATAAACGGATGGGACAAATTCATCAAGACTTTTAGTGGTCGTCCCAACAATCCTGCGCCACCCCCCGACGTGATACCGAACGATGCAAAAGAAAAGAAAAAATATCCATGGGATTATATTGTACAAGAGAGCCTTTGGACAAGGTTTCTTTTCTTCAAAAAACGCCACCAGCAGACTTTGAACATAATACTTATAACACTTTTTCTGATGCTAATCGTTTTAGATATTATCCCAGAGAGTATAGTTTCGCTACTATCCAATCTTATAAATAATGGAGGCTAATTTCATGGACGCACATCAAACATACCTAAAAAGAATCTTAATGAATCGGGAAGAATTTCTCGTAATCGGCCTGACTGGGCGTGTGGGTTCTGGGTGTTCTGAAGCAGCAGATGTATTTAGCCACTCCTTTTCTGAGTTGAATCTTCCCTCCATATTCCCGGGAACTCGTTCTTTAACCCCGACTGAGCAAGATCAGCGAACCTTATACCAATATGCAAGATCTCATTGGCTAAAGTTTGACGTTATCCGTGTAAGGTCTGTTATAACTTCCTTTTTGATGAATGATATTCAGTCTTTCTCCGATTATGCAACCACCGCACTCGAGTTCTCCTCTGATATCACACCCTTTATCATCCAAGAGGTTTCAAAGCAACTCTCCATCCCCAATTCCTTTGAAGAGGATTGGACCACAGATAGAAGCCTCGCACCCAAAATGGCCCCTTTTGTAGAATCCTTAAAACTCTTAGTTAACAAGGTGTATGAGGCGATTGAAAATGCACAAGATTTTGATGCACTTCTTACCGTCATTACAAGTCAAGGCCATATTAACCCTTTGGCAGATAGATTTTTGCAAGAATACAGCGAAGCAACAAAGCCGGAACAATACCACAATCGCAAAACCATGCTGCAAATCTGCGATGCAGCACTGGATGCCGTTTCCGCATTGATTGCCAACCGGTGGTGGCTTGCCGCCCAAAAATTTACACCTCATAACGATATATTCAAAGAAATCATCGGGCATTTGGACACACACTTCCCTGATGACAAGATGGATTTTGCCTGCTATATATTCGTTCACAATATCATCCCTACTATCGGGGATGCGTTACATTCCCTTTTACAGAAGAAAAGCCCCACTTTGTTCACAGAGCTTTACCAAATGCTTGGAAACTGTTTAAGGAGGACCGGTAAAATCCTATATACAAGTGATGCCGTAAAGAATTCGCTGCAAACCGCTCCGGAAGATATTTTTGTGATCCCCCGCCGTATCAATCATTTTATTAAAGTTCTGCGTCATCCATTCCGCAGGGACTTTTCCCGCCCAACACGGGTCGTAATCGACTCAATAAAAAACATCTTCGAAGCCACGTATTTACGAGAGCGTTACTCAGCATTTTACTTGTATGCTATTTCGGCAGACGAGGCCGTCCGAAGTGCTCGTCTTATGGACAGCAACACAAAGAATATGAATATGCGTGATATTCAGCAAATAGGATGGAAAGAATATGCAGGCAAAGGAAAAGACATCTATACACGTGGCAAAGATTCTTCGAGCACATTAACCGACGAGGAAAAGATCTTCTTTGAGAGTATTAACCCCAAGAATCCTGATAGAACACCCCACGACATTATACGAGAGGATGCATATATAAACGAACTATATCCCTTTGTCCTCCAAAATGTCGGCGTTAGCATCGAAAATTCCGACGTATTTATCTCAAACAACCATGTTGGACCGCAACCAAACAGCAATCTGATATGGGAAATTGTCAGAAATGTTTGCCTTACAATTTACCCAGGGCTTCTCTTGCCTACTCCGCTGGAACGCTGTATGCAAGTAGCGTTTATTGCCAAAGTAAATTCAGGCTGTCTGTCCCGGCAGGTTGGCGCTGTTGTAACAGATGCAGATTATAACATTTTATCCCTTGGATGGAACGATGTTCCCTGCGGAGATGTACCCTGCATCCGTAAAAACCTTTCTGATCTTGCCTTGCATCAGGACAAAGATTCTTACTCCGACTACGAGCTGAACGATCCTGTCTTCCGTAACCGCTTATCTCAGCTGCTTCCCGATCCAAAGGGCGCATACGGGGATAATCTGTGTGGTCTGTCTCTACGCTATTGTTTCAAAGATATTCACTCCGACCGCAAGAATCCAATGCGTTCCCGTGCTATGCACGCAGAGGAAAAAGCCCTCGCAAGTGTCACAGATCAGTGTAAGAACGGGTGCCTTTTCACCACATCCAGTCCCTGCGAAATGTGTTCTAAAAATGCTAAGAATCATAATATTAAAAAGATTTACTATATTGAATCCTATCCCGGCATATCAGAAAGCCAGTACACACAGTCCGGAAGTGCCAGCAACCGTGCCGAGCACATTCTTTTTACCGGTGCAATCGGCAGAGCTTATTCGCAAATGTACACACCCATTATGC